>MGPV01000038.1:0-3530 GCA_001797615.1 Deltaproteobacteria bacterium GWC2_65_14 | reverse complement strand
CCTCAGGAAAGGGTGACGGCAATCGAAATCCATTCGTCTCCGGCAATGACCTCCATCTAAACCATTGACCCCGGTAAAACCTCCCCCGCCGGATCCGGGAATTGGCCGTATGATGGGCGGATGGGCATGCACCGCTTCTTCGCGACGACGAGCAAGGGACTGGAGCCGGTATTGGCCGCCGAGGTGGAAGCGCTCGGCGGGCGGGAGGTCGAGCCCTCGGTGGGGGGAGTCGCCTTCTCGGGAAACCGTTCCCTCTGCTACCGGGCGAACCTCTGGCTGCGCACCGCCAACCGGGTGCTGCTGCAGCTTGCGACATTTCCCGCGCCGACCCCCGCCGCCCTCTATGAAGGGACGAAGTCGGTCCCATGGCACGACCTCTTCCCGGTCGACGCCCGGTTCGCCGTGGAGGCGACCGTGCGCGAATCCGGGATCGCCCATTCGCATTTCGCGGCGCAGAAGGCCAAGGACGCCGTGGTCGACCTCTTCCGCGCGCGGGTCGGACGTCGGCCCGACGTGGACCCGGCCTCCCCGGATGTCCGGATCGTCCTTCGGATCGTGCGGGACGAGTGCACGCTCTCTGTGGACCTTTCAGGAGAGAGCCTGAACCGGCGCGGCTACCGGGCCGACCCGGCCGAGGCGTCGCTGCGGGAGACGCTGGCCGCGGGAATGGTGCTGCTGACCGGGTGGGACGGGATGCAGCCGCTCGTCGACCCGATGTGCGGGGCCGGAACGATCCCGATCGAGGCGGCGCTGCTCGCCTCCGGCAGGGCTCCCGGGCTCCAGCGGAGTGCGTTCGGATTCCAGCGCCTGTCCGGGCATGACGGGAGGCTCTGGGAGAGGCTCGTGGCCGAGGCAAGGGAACAGGTTCGCAATTCCGCTGCCCGGATCGAGGGGCTCGACCTCTCCCAGGCCGCGGTCCGCGGCGCCCTGCGCAATGCCGAACGGGCCGGAGTATCCGGAATCGCCGGATTCCGCGCCCTGGACATCCGGGAGTTCGCCCCGGAAGGGCCCCCGGGGACGATCCTGTGCAACCCCCCGTACGGGGTGCGGATGGAGGGGGGACCGGACGCCGAGGCCTTCTACCGGGCGATGGGCGAGGCCTTCAAGAAGCGGTGCCGAGGCTGGACCGCCTGGGTCCTCTCCGGGAACCCGGAGATCACGCGGCACATCGGGCTGAAGGCGACGCGCCGGATCCCGCTCATGAACGGCCCGATCGACTGCCGGCTTCTGAAATACGAACTCTACTGAACGGGAGGGTCTATGGCGAACGAGAAACCGGTGGAGATCCAGGTTGCCTTCCCCGAGCATCTGCGCGGCGGGGTCTACTCCAACAACATGATCGTGGCGCACACGAAGGAGGAGTTCTTCCTCGACTTCCTGATGGTCGCCCCGCCCACCGGGACCGTCACCGCGCGGGTCATCCTCTCGCCCGGCCATGTCAAGCGGGTGGTGGGAGCCCTCCAGGAGAACCTCGCCAAGTACGAGGCCTCCTTCGGCCCGATCCGGGCCGCCGAACCGCCGCAGGGGAAGATCGGGATCAACTGATCCCTTGATCCCAAACCGGGAGGCTCGATGAAGACCGACTGGACCGTCCACCCGATCGGCGTCGTCCGGTCGAAGATCGAATCGCCCGGCGATGCGCCCAAGCAGGGGGCGCTCGAGGGGACCGAGGCCGAGATCGTCGTCTTCCCGGAGGTTGCCGAGGCGCTGGTAGGGCTCGAACGTCGGGTCCTGGGAAACGGCGACCCGGCGCGGGAGGGCGGGCCAACGGGGAAGATCATCGTCCTGTGCTGGATGCACGAAGCGGACCGGGGCCGGCTCAAGGTCCATCCGCGGGGTCAGGAGGGCCGGCCGGAACGGGGGATCTTCTCGACCCGCTCGCCTCACCGGCCGAACCCGGTCTCGCTGCACACGGTGGAGCTGCTCGAGATTCGCGGGAATGTCCTTCGGGTCCGCGGCATGGACGCGATCGACGGCACCCCGGTGATCGACATCAAGCCTCACGCACCGGAGGTGGACGATTGATCGGCCCATGCCGTCCGAAACTCCATCTGACCGGCTGAACCGGACATTCGACTTTCTCTTTCAACATGGGGTACATTGAATCCGGGAGGTTTCGCATGGTCCGGATTCCCGTGGAAACGGAACAAATCGCCCTTTACTGCCGAAAACATTTCCTCCGGAAACTCTCTCTGTTCGGCTCCGTGTTGCGAGACGACTTCCGCAGCGACAGCGACGTGGATGTTCTCGTCGAGTTTTTCCCCGGCCACATCCCGGGATTGCTGAAAATTGCCGAAATGGAACGGGAGTTGTCGTCGCTGCTGGGCGGGCGCGCCGTGGAAATTCGTACCCCCGGGGATTTGAGCAGGTACTTCCGTGATGAGGTCATGGAATCCGCGGAAACCCTCTATGCACAAGAGTGACCTTGTCCGCCTCCGCCACATGCGCGACGCCTGCCTGGAGGCGCTGTCCTTCGTGAAAGGGAAGAGCCGAAGCCATCTGAATGATGACCGTATGCTCCTCCTCTCCCTCGTGAAATGCATCGAAATCGTCGGCGAAGCCGCAAGTCGCGTATCCGATGATATGAAATCCAAACACTCTGGCATCCCCTGGCGGGAAATCACGGGAATGAGAAACCGTCTCATCCATGCATACTTCGACGTAGATCTCGATGTTGTCTGGGAGACCGTCAACGGCGAATTGCCCGGCCTCGTGAAAAGAATCGAATCCATCGTCCCGGGGGATTGACCCACCAGATCAGCCACGATCCGGGGAAGGCGAAGGAGGACGGGACCGGAGGGCCAACGGGCAGGATCATCGTCCTGTGCTGGATGCACGAAGCGGACCGGGGCCGGCTCAAGGTCCATCCGCGGGGTCAGGAGGGCCGGCCGGAACGGGGGATCTTCTCGACCCGCTCACCTCACCGGCCGAACCCGGTCTCGCTGCACACGGTGGAGCTGCTCGAGATTCGCGGGAATGTCCTTCGGGTCCGCGGCATGGACGCGATCGACGGCACCCCGGTGATCGACATCAAACCCCACTCCCCCGGGCTGGACGGCTGATCCCGGCGCGGCCTTCCGTCGCGGCCCGCTCTCCCGGTCAGATCCCGGCCGGGCGGGTCGGCCGGGAGGGCTTCCCCCGAGGCTCCACGCCGAACCGGGCCAGGACCTCCTCCAGCCGCCGTTGCCCCGTCGCCGTCTCCTCGAAGGGATCCTCCTTGAGCCGGTGGGGAAGCGACATCCGGAAAGCGTCCGCGAGGCACTCCTCGTCCGGCGCTGCGATTTTCTTGATCGCGGCCAGCGCCCGGGCGCATTTCAGGATCGTGATGTCCCCGCGGTGCCCGGCGACGCCCAGCTCCGCCACCACCTCGACGACCGCGTGCAGGACCTCGTCGGTCACAAGAACCGAAGGAAGCATCTCCCGCGCGGAGACGACCCGCTCCCGCAGCTCCGCGTCCTTGGCTCCCCACTCCTCGAGGAACGAGGCGTCGTCCCGCTCGAACGACAGCACGCGTTCCACGATCTCCTTCC
>MGPV01000037.1:17497-28288 GCA_001797615.1 Deltaproteobacteria bacterium GWC2_65_14 | reverse complement strand
GGTAGGTGGGGGCGATGGGCTCGAAGCGGATCCGGATGCTGTCCGGCTTCAACCACAACATCCTGTACAAGGGGAAGACCTACCATATCCAGACCGAGGACGGCGGGCTGGATAACCCGAGCATCGTGACCCACGCCTTCCTCGGAGGGGTGATCCTGGACACCGTCCGCCAGGGGTACGATGACCTCCTCGGGCGGCCGGACTGGGAGGAGACCCTGCGCGGCCGGATGAAGGCGCAGCACCTGGAAGAGATCCGGAAGCTCTTCTCCGGGGCCTTCGAACCCTCTCCGGAGGAAGCGGCGGGACATGATTGAGGCCTTCCACCTCCGGGCGGCGGAACGGGGGGTGACCCTGTTTTCGGATCTGACCCTGTCCTTCGACGAGGGGGAGGTCTGGATCGTGACCGGGCCTCCCTCGAGCGGGAAATCGCTCCTGCTGCGGATCCTCGCGGGGGACCGGAAGCCCGACTCCGGCGATGTCCTGGCGGACGGGGAATCGCTCTACGGGGGAAGCCCGGGGGCGAGGAGCCGGTTCCGCCAGCTGTCCGCCTTCGTCCCGGAGGCTCTCCCGGCGGACGGCAGGACCGTGGGCGATCTCTTCCGCCTGTCCGCCCTGTCGGCGGGGAAGATCCCGAGAGAGGAGCGGACGCGCCGGGAGGAGCAGCTGCTCGGACTGCTCGGAGTGGCCGGCACCCGGGAGGTCCTCCTGAGGCACCTGTCCGTCTCCGAGCGGACCCGCGTCGCGCTGGCCGCGGAGCTGTTCCGGGGGCCGAAGGTTCTCTTCCTGGACACGGTCCTGGCGAACGCGGGGAAGGACTGGGCGGACTCCCTCACCGGCCTCTTCCGGGCGCTGGCGCGGGAGGGACGGACGATCGTGATGCTGGAGCGGGATATGCCCGAGCGGCTGAAGGTCATGGTGGGGCCGGAAACGTGGGGCGATCCGGAAGCCGACACGGATCCCCGGATCCGGGAGGCGGGCCCGTTCCTCCTGTTCCGACTGTCCCACGGGGACCGGAAAGCTCCCGCCGGGGACCCACCGGACGAGCCTCCGGGGGAAACGCCGGACGAGTCGCCCCGCGCGGACGGGACGGCATCGGAGCGGCCACCGGAGGCCGGAGAGGAAGGGGAACCGTGAGCGTACCCTTGCCCCTGTGGATCGACTGGAAGCTGGCGGGGATGCGGATGCGGAGGGAGTCGGCGCTCCGATTCGTCGCGCTCCTTCTCCTCTCCTTCCTGTTCCTCGTCCTGCTCCTCTCCGGAGGAACGAACCGGTATCTTTCCGGGCAATGGACGATCACCGCGCTCCTCCGGTCCGGGGTGTCCGACGAGGAGGGGGAAGGGCTCGCCCGGAAGATCGTCGCCCTCCCGTCTGCGCTCGGCGCCGCCTACCGGAGTCCGCAGCAGGCGTGGGAGGAGTTCTCGGCGCAGGTTCCCGGCCTGGAGCTGCTGCGGTCCGGGGGGGGGAACCCGCTCCCGGGGTATGTGGAGATCACCTTACGACACGACCGGCTGTCCGAGGCCGGGATGGAGGAGGTCCTGGCGGCCCTCCGCCCCCTTCCCCAGGTGGAAAGACTGCTCTCCGGGGGAGAGGCGATGCCGCGGCTCTTCCGGTGGAAACGGATCGCGAACGGGGTCCTCTGGGGGGGATTCGGTTTTCTCGTCCTCCTGTTTTTCGTCGGGTTCGTCCTCCAGGAGCGTGCGAGAGCGGCGGCCCTGGCGTCCGACTTCGCCTTCCTGCGTGAGCGGGGAACGCCCGGGGGGCGGATCGCGGCGGGGAGGGCGGCGGGGGCGGCGCTGGCCGCCTTCCTCCTGACCCTCGCGGCTGGAGGCCTGGCGGCGGCCTCCCTCCACCTGCTGTCGGGGCGTTTCCGCGCGGTCCGGCTCGGGGTGGGCTCCCCGGAGGATGCCGCGGAACCCGCGTACCTGCTTCCCGTCGCGCTGTTTCTCCTGGCCCCGGCCGCGCTGGCCGCAGCGGCGTCTTTCATCGGATGGCGGGCGTCGGACGGGTCCCCGCCGGAATGATCGGGAAACGCCCGCCGTCCGCGGGACAGGGCCGCCTGCGCTCTCCGGTCCGGGCTTTTCTCTGGGCCGCCGCCTTCCTCCTTCTCCTCGGGCATCCTCCTTCCGCGGAAGGGGCGGACAGCTATCCGCAGCTTCGGAAGGAGAAGGCCCGCCTGACCGAGATCCGGAAACGGGCCGAAAAGATCGCCGACGAGCTCGCGGAAACCCTCCGCCGGGAAACGTCTACCCGCAGCAAGGTGGCGGATCTCCAGTCCCGTCTCTCCCGCCAGCGGAGGCTGATCGCCCGCGTCGACCGGAAGCTGGCCCGGCTGAACGAACAGCTGGAGAAGGCGGAATCGGAGGTTCGGTCCCTGGAGGCCGAGCGGACGAAGACCCGCCGGGGTCTCGGGAACGCCGCGGAGCGGGCCTTCGCGGGGATGCGGGAAGATCCCCTCTCCCCGGTCGCGGGAAGCCGGCGGGAGCGGAACCGGCTGTTCACCCGCCGGGTTCTCGGGTCGGAAACGGGGCGGTACTCCCGCCTGACGGAGGACCAGGAGCGGAAGGAGCAGGCGATGCTGGGGCTGGAGCGGGAGCTCCAGGCGTCGGAGCGGAAAGTCACCCGCGAGAGGAAGGCGGGGGACCGGCTCCTGGAGCAGCGGCGTGCGGAGGCGCAGAAGCTCGAGGGGATCCGGTCCGAAAAGGAACGGAAGGAGAAGGAACTGCGCGCCCTGCGGGACCGGATCGCGAGAATGGAGTCGCTCGTCTCCCGGATCGAGCGCAAGATCCGGGAGCGGGAGAGCCGGGCGAAATGGCCGAAAGGGAAGGAGGGCCCCTCCCGGTTTTCCGCCATTCCCGGCGGGATCCTTCCCCCCGTCCGGGGAAAGGTCGTGGGACGGTTCGGGAAGCACCGGGACCCCCTGTTCGACGTCGACGTGGAAAACCGGGGGGTGGAGATCGAGGCTCCTTCCGGATCTCCCGTCCGCTCGATCGGCAAGGGGAAGGTGGTCTTCACCGGGAGCGTCGCGGGGTTCGGCAGGGTGCTGATCCTCCAGCACGGGAGCGGACTCTTCTCCGTGTACGGGCGGGCGGAGTCCTTCAGCGTTTCCCAGGACGAGGAGGTGGTCGCCGGGCAGGCCATCGGCCGCCTTCCGGAGAGCCCGGACGGAAAATCGATGCTATACTTGGAGCTTAGAGCCGCGGGGACCGCAATCGATCCCCTGCAGGTCGTCCCGCTCTCCCGGGATTGAGTCCGGGACCGCGGATCCGTCGAGAAAAAGGAGGATGTCGATGCGTCGCGCTCCGCAGGAGCCGGATTCCGGGAAGGGCAGGTCCAGGAGATGGTGGGGCCCGGCGGCGGCCGCCCTCTTCCTCTCGGTGCTCGTGGCCTGGTACGCCGCCGTCTCGCGCCATGCCGCGCAGGCGGACGTCGTCTACGGGAAGCTCAAGGTCTTCGGGGACGTTCTCTCCGTCATCCAGAACAGCTACGTGGAGGAGGTCAACGTCGACAACCTCGTGACCGGTGCGATCAAGGGGATGCTCCAGACTCTCGATCCCCACAGCTCCTACCTCACCCCGGACATGATGAAGCAGGTGGAGGTGGAGACCAAGGGGATCTTCGGGGGGCTCGGGATCGAGATCGGGGTCAAGGACGGGATCCTCACCGTGATCGCCCCGATCGAGGACACCCCGGCCTTTCGTGCGGGGCTGAAGGCGGGGGACCAGATCGTCCGGATCGAGAAGGAGCCGACGAAGGACCTCAACGTGATGGACGCCGTCAAGCGCCTCCGGGGAGAGCCGGGAACGAAGGTCACGATCTGGATCATGAGGGAGGGGTTCACGGAGGCGAAATCGTTCACGATCACCCGGGACATCATCAAGGTCAAGAGCGTGAAGTATAAGTCCATGGGCGACGGGATCGGCTACGTCAGGCTCCTCCAGTTCCAGCAGGACTCGGACGAGGAGCTGGACAAGGCGCTTCGGGCGCTCCTCAAGGAGAAGGAGGGGCTGCGGGGGCTGGTCCTCGACCTCCGGAACAATCCCGGGGGGCTCCTGGACCAGGCGGTGAAGGTCGCGGACATGTTCGTCGACTCGGGGCTGGTCGTCTACACGGACGGCAGGATCGAGAACCAGAAGTCGAAATGGTCCGCCCGCAAGGAGGGGACCTACGAGGGGTTCCCGATGGTCGTCCTGGTGAACTCCGGTTCCGCGTCGGCCTCCGAGATCGTGGCGGGAGCCCTGCAGGACCACGGGCGCGCGATCCTTCTCGGGACACGGACCTTCGGGAAGGGCTCCGTCCAGACCATCCTTCCCCTGGAGGACGGGTCGGCGTTGCGCCTGACGACCGCCCGCTACTACACTCCGAACGGCCGGAGCATCCAGGCGAAGGGGATCGACCCCGACATCGAGGTCCGGGACGGACGGGAGCCGTCGGAGGGACATCCGGGCGCGGTCCGGGAGAAGGACATCGAGCGCCACCTGCGGGGTGAGGAAGAGGAGGAGACTCCGACGACCCCGGCCGAGGATCCTCACGCGAAGAAGGAGCGGAAGAAGGACCCGACGGTGAAGAAGAAGAACGGGGCGGAGGAGACCCCGCCGGACCTTGGCCGCAAGAAGGCGGACGACAAGGATCCCCAGCTGGAGCGGGCGGTGGAGCTGCTGAAGGGATGGGAGATCTTCAAGACCCGGTATCTCAACCGGCCGAAGGCATCCTAAAAGGGGATCGCACTGGGGAGAGGAAGGAAAGGGTCGTCTCCCGGCGCGCCGGGGAAGCGGTCCGGAAAAGGGATCCGGTTCAGGACGCTCTCGCTCCTGGCGTTCCTCTCGGGGTTGCTCTTCATCGGACTGCTGGTCTACCTGCCGCTCGGGGAGAATGCGGGGCCCGCGGGGGCCTCCTCCGGCGGGGCCCTGTCGCCGTTTTCCCCGGGGCTCCGGGAGCATCCGGGAGGGAAGGGAGCCTCCTCTCCGGCCTCGATCCGGCCGGGGCCGCATCCGCGGATCGCCATCGTGGTCGACGACCTTGGGTACGAGCCGGCCCGCGACGCCGCCTGGCTTCAGTTCCCCGAGAAGATCACCTTCGCCGTCATTCCCTTCGGCCCCTCTTCCCGAAAGATCGCGAAGTCGGCCCACGAGCGGGGATTCAGCGTGCTGCTCCATGTTCCGATGGAGCCGGACGGGCAGGTGAACGACGGCACCTCCGGGTTCCGTCTCCGCCGGGGGATGTCCGGTGCGGAGATGGAGGAATTGTTCTCCCGGATGCTCCAGGACGTTCCCTTCGCCGTGGGGGCCAGCAACCACATGGGGTCGGCCTTCACCGCCGACCCCGAGGCGATGTCCCTGTACACCGCGATGCTGAAGGAGAAGGGGCTTTTCCTCCTGGACAGCGTGACCACCGGCCGCTCGGTCGCGGTGGCCTCCGCCCTGAGGGCGGGGATTCCGGCGGCGAAGCGGGACCTGTTTCTCGATGTCGACCCGGATCCGGAGGTCATGCGGCGCCGGTGGGCCGAGGCCCTTTCCCTGGCGAAGGAAAAGGGGTTCGCCGTCCTGCTCTGCCACGGGAGGGCGGATACGCTGCAGGTGATCCAGCGGTTTCTCCCCGACCTCGACGCGGAAGGAATCCGGGCCGTGACGCTGGCCGAGCTGCTCTCCGGGAGCGGGTAGACAGTGGACAGAGAGCCCTTGCGGGCCCCCCTGACCGTTTCGGAGCTTACCGCCCGGATCAAGTCCTGCCTGGAGGGGGAGTTCCGCCTTGTCCGCGTCGAGGGGGAGGTCTCGAACTACCGCCTCTACCCGTCGGGGCACCGCTATTTTTCCCTCAAGGACGACTCGGCCCAGGTCCGGGTGGTGATGTTCCGGGGACGGGAGCGTCAGCTGTTCGGGGAGATCCGGGACGGGCAGTCGGTGATCGTCACCGGGGCGGTGGGGGTGTACGAGAAGAAGGGGGAGTATCAGATCTACGCCCAGTCGGTGGAGGTGGGGGGGGTCGGAAGCCTCCTGCTCGAGCTGGAGAAAAGAAAGGCCAGGCTTGCCGCGGAGGGGCTGTTCGATCCGGCAAGGAAACGGCCGCTGCCCCGGTTTCCCGGGCGGATCGGGATCGTCACCTCGCGGCAGGGGGCGGCCCTGCGGGACATGGTCCGGGTCGCAAGGCAGCGGTGGCCCTCGATCGGGATCACGCTGGCTCCCTGCCTCGTGCAGGGGGAGGGCGCCGCCGAGGATATCTCCCGGGCGCTGGCCGCCCTGGTCGCCCGGGGGGGGATCGACCTGGTCATCGTTGGGCGGGGAGGCGGGTCCGTGGAGGACCTCTGGGCCTTCAACGAGGAGGCGGTCGTGCGCGCGGTCGCCGCCTCTCCCGTTCCGACGATCAGCGCCGTGGGGCACGAGACCGATTTCACCCTGGCGGACCTCGCGGCGGACCACCGGGCGTCGACCCCGACCGCCGCGGCCCAGATGGCGGTCCCGGACCGGGCCGAGTGGGGGGACCGGGTCGCAACGCTTGCCCTGCGGGCCAGGAAGGGGGAACGGTCCCACCGGGAGACGCTCCGGCGCGAGCACCGGATCGCCCTCGGCGGCCTGTCCGATCCCCGGCCGCTCCTGGCGTCCCGGCGGTATGCGGCGGCGGAGCGGACGGACGCGCTCGCGAACTGCCTGGAGAGGATCGTGCGGGAGGGGCGGGACCGGGTGACGCGGCTGTCCACCTCCGTCCGGGTCCATTCCCCGTCCTCCTGGGTCTCCCGGAAACGGGGGGAGATCGCCCTCCTCGCGGAGCGCGCGGGGGGGCTGGCCCGGTCCAGGCGCGCCGCCCTCGGGAAGGATCTCGGGGTACTCGCGGCCAAGATGTCCACCCTCGACCCGAAGGGAGTCCTCACCCGGGGATATGCCATCGCGACGCGAAGGGAGACCGGACGCGCGGTGCGGTCGGTGTCCGAGGTGGCGCCGGGGGACGCGCTGGAGGTCCTGGTCGCGGACGGCGCCTTCGGAGCCGTCGTGAAGGAAGGCGGGGAATGAGAGGCTCCGCGGTCGCGGCCTGCCTCCTCGCCCTTCTCGCGGCCGCTTCTTTGGCCTCCGGGTCCGGGCAGGAGGATCCGCCCCGGGATCCGGAACGGCTCTCGATCCGCCTCTCCTCGTGGGAGCCCAGGCAGGGGGATCCCGTGCTGGCCGAGGTCGTCCCCGACCTTCCGGCCGACGCCATGGTCCTCGTATGGCAGGGGAAGGAAACCCCGATGGGCGGGGAACCGAACGCGGAGTTCCGTGCCTTGTTCGGGGTGGACCTGCTGGCTCCGGCGGGGCCGGCCCCCGTCTCGTTCCTGGTCCTGCGCGGGGGCGAGATCGTCTCCCGCGTCGAGCGGAAGGTCGAGATCCGGGAGCGGAGCTTCCCGGTCCAGGAGCTCACCCTGCCCGGGAAGATGACCCGGTTCGACGAAAAGACGCTGGCGAGGATCGAGCGGGAGGCGTCGGCCCTGACGGAGCGGTTTTCCCGCCTCTCCACCCCTGCGATGTGGTCGATCCCCTTTCTCCCCCCGGTCGCCGATTTCCGCCCCGGACCGTTCGGTTCCCGCAGGATCATCAACGGGGAGCCCCGGAGCCCCCACGCCGGGATCGACATGGTCCTGCCGGAGGGAACCCCCGTCGTGGCCATCGCGGAAGGGATCGTGGCATTCGCGGGGGAGCAGTTCTTCGGGGGGAATTCGGTGGTGCTCGACCACGGGGGCCGCCTCTTCAGCGTCTACTACCACCTGAAGGAGTACGGGGTTTCGACGGAGGAGCATGTCGCCCGCGGCCAGAGGATCGGATCGGTCGGATCGAGCGGGCGGGCCACCGGCCCCCATCTGCACTTCGGCGTGCGGGCCGCGGGGGGGCGGGTGGATCCGGCGATCCTGCTGGCCTTCCCTCCCCGTTGACCGGTTTCCGCCGCGGGAACTATCATGGTATCCTCCACGGGAGGGCGTGATCATGCGATCCAGGGGGAAAGAGCCGTCGTTCGAGGAGGCGCTGTCCGGCCTCGAGGAGATCGTCGCGAAGCTCGAGTCGGGGGAAACCCGGCTCGAGGAGTCGATCCGCCTCTTCGAGGAGGGGATGCGCCTTTCCGCGGTCTGCCAGAAACGGCTCGACGAGGCGGACCGGAAGATCGAGCTGCTTCTCCGGAAGCCGGGCGGGGTCGCGACGGAGACGGAAGAGGAACGTGACATTCTCGGCCAAGAGGAGTGAGGAACGTCCCTCCCGGCACGACCGGGCGCAGCGGGAGATCCTCCGCCGAAGGGCCCTCGTGGAGGATTCCCTTCTCCGGTTCCTGTCGCCCGATCGTTGCGACATCCCGGGCCGCCTGCGGGAGGCGATGGAGTACTCCCTGACGTCGGGCGGGAAGAGGATCCGGCCCGTGCTGCTGCTGTCGGCGGGCGGGGCCGTCGGGGGAGACGAAAAGGAGATGCTTCCGTTCGCCTGCGCGGTGGAATATATCCACACCTACTCCCTGATCCACGACGATCTGCCGGCGATGGACGACGACGATTTCCGCCGGGGGCAGCCCTCCTGCCACAAGGCCTTCGGCGAGGCGGAGGCGATCCTGGCGGGAGACGCCCTGCTGACGGAGGCGTTCCGCGTGATGGGGGAGTCGCGGATCGCGGAACGGGATCCCGGAAGCGCGGTGCGGGCGATGGCGATGCTGGCAAGGGCCTCCGGCGCCTGCGGCATGGCCGGCGGGCAGATGATGGATCTTCGCCCCCCGGGCGACGGGGTAAGCCCGGCGGCGGAGGAGATCGCCCTCCGGAAGACGGCCGCCCTGTTGTCGGCGGCGGCGGGGATGGGAGGGGTGCTGGGGGGATGCGACGAACCCCGGGTCGAGTCCCTTGCACGGTACGGGCGGACCCTCGGGATCCTGTTCCAGCTGGTCGACGACATCCTGGACGAGACCGGAAGCTTCGAGGAGATGGGGAAGAGGGTAGGCAAGGATCCTGGACGCGGGAAGGTCACCTGCGTGTCGGAGATGGGGATGGAGGCGGCGGTGCGGAAGTCGGAGGAGCTGGGCCGGGAGGCGATCGCCGCGCTTTCCCTCTTCGGTCCCGAGGCGGACACGCTCCGGGGGATCGTCCGGCTTGTGGCGGTGAGGAGATCGTAGGATGCCGGAAATGGGAATTCTCGAAACCATCCACTCCCCGGAGGACCTGAAGCGGGTCCCGAAGGAGCGGCTTCCGGAGGTGGCGGCCGGGCTCCGGGAGATGATCGTCCGGTGCGTGGCCAGCAACGGCGGCCACCTCGCGTCGAGCCTGGGGGTGGTAGAGCTGACCATCGCGGTGCATTACGTCTTCTCCTGTCCGGAGGACCGGATCGTCTGGGACGTCGGCCACCAGGCCTACGCCCACAAGATCCTCACGGGAAGGCGGGACCTCTTTCCCACCCTCCGGACCCGCGGCGGCATCTCCGGGTTTCCGCGGATCTCCGAGAGCCCGTGCGACGCCTTCGGCACGGGGCACTCCGGAACCTCGATCTCCGCGGCGCTGGGTCTCGCGGTCGCCCGCGACCTGAACCGGCAGACCCACAAGGTCGTCGCCGTGATCGGGGACGGCTCCCTTTCCTCGGGCCTCGCTCTCGAGGGGCTGAACCAGGCCGGTCACCAGAAGCGGGACCTGATCGTGATCCTCAACGACAACGAGTGGTCCATCTCGCAGAACGTGGGAGCGCTCTCCGGGTACCTGAACCGGATCATGACGGGGAAGCTCTACACCTCCTTCCGGAAGCGTGTGGAGAGCTTCCTGAAATCGCTCCCCCACGGCCAGCTGATGGCGAAGATCGGGCGGCGGGCCGAGGAGCTGACGAAGGGGTTCATCGTCCCGGGCATCCTCTTCGAGGAGCTCGGGTTCACCTACGTGGGCCCGATCTCGGGCCACAACCTCGACGACCTGCTCACGACCTTCCAGAACCTGGAGAACCTCGAGGGTCCGCTCCTCGTCCACGTGGTGACCTCGAAGGGGAAAGGGTATCTCCCGGCGGAGGAGAACCCGGAACGGTTCCACGGGGTCTCCTCGTTCAACCCGGAGACGGGGGAGGGAGCGTCGAAGGAGTCCGTTCCCGCCTATACCGATATTTTCGGCGACGCCATCGTGGAGATCGCCCGGGAGAACCCCGATGTCGTGGCGATCACGGCGGCCATGTGCAGCGGGACCGGCCTGACGAGGTTCCGGGAGACCTTCCCGGACCGGTTCTTCGACGTGGGGATCGCGGAGGGGCACGCCGTGACCTTCGCGGCGGGGCTGGCCCGCGAGGGGAAGATCCCGGTCGTCTCGATCTACTCCACCTTTCTCCAGCGGGCCTTCGACCAGATCATCCACGACGTCTGCCTGCAGAACCTGCCGGTGGTCTTCGCGGTCGACCGGGGGGGGATCGTGGGGGCCGACGGGGCGACGCACCAGGGGCTGTTCGATCTCTCCTACCTCCGCCATATCCCGAACATGTCGGTCATGGCGCCCCGGGACGAGGCCGAGTTCGTCCGGATGCTCCGGACCGCGGTCGGTGCGGGACGGGTGGCGGCGATCCGCTACCCGCGGGGATCCGGACCCGGGGTCCCCATCCCGGCGGACCCGGAGCCGATCCCCTGGGGAAAGGGGGAGATGCTCGTCGAGGGAAGGGATCTCCTGATCCTGGCGATCGGGGCCACGGTTCTTCCCTCCCTGCACGCGGCGTCGGAGCTCCGGAAGAGGGGGATCTCCGCGGCGGTCATCGACGCCCGGTTCGTCAAGCCGCTCGACGCGGAGCTGATCTGCCCGGCCGTGCACCGGATCGGCCGGGTCCTCACGGTCGAGGA
>MGPV01000037.1:10493-17479 GCA_001797615.1 Deltaproteobacteria bacterium GWC2_65_14 | reverse complement strand
GTTCGGCAGCGCCGTCCTGGAGATGCTCGAGGAGCACGGCGAACAACCCCAGTCGTTCCGCCGCCTCGGCATCCGGGACATTTTCGTGGAGCACGGATCCCAGGACGAGCTTCGGGCGGAGAACAGGCTCACTCCGGAAGACATCGTCGCAGAGGCGCTCCGGGTCTGCGCCCACGGGAAGGCGATCCTTCCCACGATCCTGAACGGCATCCGCTCCCGCCTCGAAAAGATTGTCTGAGCCCCGCGGTCCCCGCTCCCCGAAGGCGGCGCGCCGCCGGCTCGACCACGAGCTGGTCGCCCGCGGACTGGCGCCCACCCGCGCAAAGGCGCAGGGACTGATCCTGGCGGGCCGCGTCCTGCTCTCCGGAACGGTCGTCACGAAATCGGGCGCTTCGGTGAGGCCGGGAGAGGAGGTGCTCCTCCTTCCGGCCCCCCGCCCGTACGTCTCCCGGGGAGGCGAGAAGCTGGCCGGAGCGCTCGACGACCTGGGAGTATCGGCCGAAGGGGTCGTGGCGCTGGACGTGGGCGCCTCCACCGGCGGCTTCACCGACTGTCTCCTCCGCAGGGGGGCGGCCCGGGTGTACGCGGTCGACGTGGGGGAGTCGCTGCTGGACGCCTCGCTCCGGGACGACCCGAGGGTGGTGGTGCTGGAAGGGGTGAACTTCCGGCATGCCCGCCCGGACCTCCTGCCGGAGAAGGCGGGCCTGGCCGCGGTCGATGTCTCCTTCATCTCCCTGCGCCATATCCTTCCCCCCCTGGCGGGGTTTCTCGCGCCCGGCGCGGAGGTGATCGCCCTGGTCAAGCCCCAGTTCGAAGCCGGAAGAGGATCGGTGGGGAAGGGAGGGGTCGTCCGGGACGAGGAGGCGAGAAAGGCGGCGGTGCGGTCGGTCGCCCTCTTCGCCCGGGAGGCGGGGTATGCGGTGCTGGGCGAAGCGGAAAGCCGCCTCCGGGGACCCAGGGGAAACCGGGAGGTGTTCCTCCGGATTCGCGCCCCCGTGAAGATTGGGCTTGACGGCACCTAAAACGGATTGTAGTTTCTGTTATTATGAGTAATATTTAGCATAATTGAGATATAACTTTATCCCCTCCACCGGGGTGAAGCGAGGTGCGAGATGAAAAAGATGGCTGTGATCCTGCCGGTCCTGGTGATCCTGGCAACGTCTTTATCCCTTACGGGCCTCGCGTCGGAAGCATTGCAGGGCGCAGAGGCCGTCCCCGGGGGCGCGTTGGGCGTCGCAACGCTCTCCGGAGAAACACCGGGGGGCGAATACCCGGAGGGGCTGGTTCACACCGTCGTGCTTGGAGACACCCTGTGGGATCTTTCCGCCCGATACCTGGGTTCTCCCTGGCTGTGGCCCGAGCTGTGGCAGCGCAACCGGTTCCTGACGAACCCCCACTACATCTACCCGGGGATCCGGGTCGAGCTGTTCCCGCCTCCCTCCCGGGAATATGTGATGGAGGTGCGGGGCGCGGAGCCGGAGCCGACGCCGGCTTCGCCTACCCCGGAGCCGCCCGCCGAGCCGGTCGCGGCGAAGCCCCCGGAGCCGACGGCGCTCAGGGAAAAGCCTCTCGCCATTCCGCAGCTGGAGTATGTGCGGGCGGGCCGTTTTCTTCCGAAGCGCCCCGAGGGGATCGGGAATATCCGGGGGGGCGTCGATTCCCGCGTCGCGTTTTCGGAACGGGACAGGGTGTTCCTGTCGCTCGACAAGGAGATCCCCCCGGGGCAGCTGCTCGGGGTCTTCCGTGTCCGCGGTCCGGTCGGTCCCCCTTCCGGCAGTTCGGTTTCCGGTTATGTGCAGTACCTCGTCGGGATCCTCCAGGTCCTGGAGCGTGAGGACGGAAAGGTGACCGCGGTGGTCCGGAAGTCGTTCGAGGATCTGAGCCGGGACGACCAGATCCTCGAGGAGATCCCCGGCTACGATCCGGTCTTGCTGCGTCCCGGGGAGGACAACCTCGGGGCGGTCGTGCTCGCCGGCCGCTCGGAACACACGGAGTTTTCGACCGGCCAGGTCGTCTACCTGGACAAGGGGGCCGACGCCGGGGTTTCCGTGGGGAACCTCTTCCGGGTCTTCTCCGTGCGGCACGAGGCGACCTGGGGATCGGGTTGGGGCGACAGGGAAAAGGCCCCCGTCGAGGTGGCGAGGGCGGTCGTCGTCCGCACCCTTCCGGGCTCCTCCAGCGCCTACGTCGTGAGCGGAACCCAGTCCTTCTCGTCGGGCGCTTCGGCGCTCCGGGGGACCGGTTCCGGAGGGGCGGCCGGGTCCCGGTAGCCACGCACGCGGGCGCGCTGCGGGGCCGGCCCGGAATGGCGGCCCGGCACGGTTCTTGACACGGAGGGGGGAAACCCGAAAGGCGGGGTCCTTCTCCCGTGGCGAACGAACCGGCACCGACCGACATCCTGCTCCGCCTCTCCCTCGTGGCGGGGTTCACCGCACGGCACCTCGCGATCCTCGGCAGGGAGCGGTCGCAGGCCGATCCGGAAGAAGCGTTGTCCCGGGCCGACCGGGGGATTCTCCGGACAGGGCTTCGGGCGCTCGACTCCCGCGAAGCCGCCGCGGAGGAGGATCTTCGCCTGAGATGCGGGAGGGCGGGAGTCGAGATCCTTCCGATCGGCTCGGACGGGTACCCCGGGCTGCTGGCCTCCGTGCCGGACGCGCCTCTGGTCCTCTACCGGAAGGGTGGTTCGGCGGCCGGGACGGATACCGTGGCCCTGGTCGGGAGCCGGGCGGCGACCGGGGCGGGGAGGGAGTTCGCGCGGCTGCTGGCGGCCGACCTCGCCCTCGCGGGGCTGACGGTGGTCAGCGGCATGGCCCGGGGGATCGACACGGCCGCCCACGAGGGGGCTCTCCGGGAAGGAGGGAGCACGATCGCGGTGCTGGGCTGCGGTGCCGACATCCTCTACCCCCCCGAGTCCGGGAAACTCCGCGACCGGATCCAGGCGCAGGGCGCCCTGCTTTCCGAGCTTCCTCCCGGGACTCCGCCGCTGTCCCGCCATTTCCCGATGAGGAACCGGCTGATCAGCGGGATGTCGCGGGGGGTGGTCGTGGTCGAGGCGCCCGGCCGAAGCGGCGCGCTGATCACCGCGCGGACCGCCCTCGACCAGGGGCGGGAGGTGATGGCGGTCCCCGGATCCCCCCTGTTCCCGCACACGGAGGGGAGCAACCGGCTCCTCCGGGAGGGGGCGATCCCCGTCACCGGGGCGGACGACGTTCTCCAGGCGCTCGGTTGGGCCGGGGAGCGCCGACCGGAAAACCGGGACGCGGCGGCCGTGGAGCGGGAAAGGCGGATTCTGGGGTACTGCCGGAAGAAGCGCCATGTGAACGGGATTTCCGCAGGGCTCGGCATCCCCGTCCCCGAGCTGTTTCCGATTCTCCTCGATCTGGAGCTCCGGAAATTGCTTGAAAGACGGGGAGGAGACTATTATAAAAAAACGTCTGTTCCCGGCGGAACGCCCGCCGAATCCTGAAACGGGGGAGAGATGGCCAAGTCGCTCGTCATCGTGGAGTCGCCGGCCAAGGCCAGGACGATCCAGAAGATCCTCGGCAGGGGGTACCAGATCCTGCCGTCGATGGGGCATGTGAAGGACCTCCCGAAAAGCCGCCTCGGGGTGGATGTCGGGAAGGGTTTCGAGCCGAGCTACATCGTGATCCGGGACCGCCGGAAGTTCCTCAAGGAGATCCTGGAGGCGGCCCGGTCTGCGGACATCGTCTACCTGGCGCCCGACCCCGACCGGGAGGGGGAGGCGATCGCCTGGCACATCGCGGAAGCGATCCGGGAGGATGCCGAAAAACGCCGGGAGAAGGAGAAGGCCCGGAAAGCGCCGGCGACCGGAAAGAAGGCGGGCCGCCGGTCGGGGAAGAAGGGGAAGGACGGCCCCTTCAAGGCGCCGGAGGTCCGCCGGGTCCTCTTCCACGAGATCACGAAAAAGGGAGTCTCCCAGGGGATGGCGGAGCCGCGCGACCTCGATCCCCGAAAGTTCGATTCCCAGCAGGCGCGCAGGATCCTCGACCGCCTGGTCGGGTACAACCTGAGTCCCCTGCTCTGGAAAAAGGTCCGGCGGGGTCTCTCCGCGGGGAGGGTGCAGTCGGTCGCGGTGAAGATCATCGTGTCGCGGGAAAAACAGATCGCCGCGTTCACGCCGGAGGAGTACTGGTCGCTCACCGCCCGCCTCGCGGGACGCCTCCCCCCGGAGTTCCCGGCAAAACTGCTGGAGGCAGGCGGCGAGAAGGTCCGGCCCCGCAACGGGGAGGAGGCCGAGAAGCTCCGCAAGGCCGTCGAGAACGGCCCCTTCGTCGTCCGGGAGATCCGGAAAAAGACGCGGAGGCGCTCCCCGCCTCCCCCCTTCACCACCTCCAAGCTCCAGCAGGAGGCGGCCCGGAGGCTCCGGATGCCGTCCTACAAAACGATGATGGTCGCCCAGTCGCTCTACGAGGGGATCGAGATCCCCGGGACCGGGCACGTCGGGCTGATCACCTACATGCGGACCGACTCGGTCCGGGTGGCCGACGAGGCGGTGGCCGCCGCCCGCGCCTTCATCCGGGACGCGAAGGGGGATCGGTACCTGCCCCCGTCGCCCAACCTGTACAGGAACCGGAAATCGGCCCAGGACGCGCACGAGGCGATCCGCCCCACCTCGACGGAATATCCTCCATCGGCCCTCAAGCCGATCCTGGGGAGGGACCAGTTCCGGCTCTACGAGTTGATCTGGAACCGGTTCCTGGCCTCCCAGATGGCGACCGCGGAGTTCGAGCAGACCGCCGTCGACATCCTCTGCGATCCGCCGGGCGCTCCGTCCGACGGCTTCCTGTTCCGCGCGAGCGGGTCGGTCCCGAAGTTCCTCGGCTACCTCGAGCTGTACCAGGAGGAGAACGGCAGGGGGAACGGGGAGGCCGGGGAGCAGGAGGGAGCCGGCGAGGCCGGGGAGCAGGAGAAGGAGGCCGACGCCGTTCTACCGGAGCTGTCCGAAGGGGAGAGGCTCGCCCTCCGGGAACTGGTGCCCGCGCAGCACTTCACCCAGCCCCCGCCGAGATTCACGGAAAGCTCCCTGATCAAGGAGCTCGAGGAGCGGGGAATCGGGCGCCCCTCCACCTACGCCTCGATCGTGAAGACGATCCGGGACCGGGGCTACGTGCGGATGGAGGAGCGGAAGTTCCTTCCGACCGAGCTCGGGGGGCTCGTGACCGACCTCCTCGAGGAGGGCTTTCCCCGGGTCATGGACGTGGAGTTCACCGCGAAGATGGAGGAGGAGCTCGACCGGATCGAGGACGGGGAACGGGAGATGGTCCGGGCGCTCGAGGAGTTCTACGGACCCTTTTCCGAGGAACTGGAGCGGGCGAGGGAGGCGATGCCGGAACTCAGGGACGAGCTGGTCGCGACCGGGATCCCCTGTTCGGAGTGCGGCGGGGAAATGGTCATCCGGTTCGGCCGCGCGGGGAGGTTTCTCGCCTGCAAGAGCTACCCGGAGTGCCGGAACACGGCGAACTTCCGGGAAACCCCGGAGGGGACGGTGGAGCTGGTTGCCGACGAGGAGGCGGGGGTGGACTGCGACAAGTGCGGGAAGCCGATGGTCGTCCGCCGCTGGAAGGGATCGCGGTACATCGCCTGCTCGGGCTATCCCGAATGCCGGAACACGCGTCCCTACCCGGTCGGTGTGGAATGTCCGGAGTGCAGGAAGGGGGAGATGGTGGAGCGGGCCTCGCGGGCGGGGAAGGTCTTCTTCAGCTGTTCCCGGTACCCGGACTGCCGCATGGCCTCCTGGGCGAGGCCGGTTCCGCTGGCCTGCCCCGATTGCGAATATCCGGCGATGGCCTTGAAGGTGCGCAAGGGGGGCAAGACGGAGATCGCCTGCCTGCGGAAGGGATGCAAGGGGAAACGTGAGGAGGAAGCGCTGCACGAGGCGGGTTGACGGGGGACGCCGTCCCGCCGTCAGCCGGGGAGCGGAAGGTGAAGGAATATATCCTGGTCGTGGACGACGAACAGAGCCTGCGGCAGTTCCTGAAGATCTTCCTCGAGAAGGAAGGGTACGAGGTCGACACCGCCTCCTCCCTGGAGGAGGCCCGGAAGGCGATCCGGGAGAATGTCTACGACCTCGTCATGACCGACCTGCGGATGGCGGCACCGGACGACGGCCTCAGGGTGCTCCAGTCGGCCATCCAGAAGAACCCCTCCACCGAGGTGGTGGTCATGACCGCCTTCGCCGAGCACAAGTCGGCCGTGGAGGCGATGCGGCTGGGCGCCTACGACTACGTGGACAAGGAGGCGCTGAACCTGGGCGCCGACACGATCTCGAAGCCCTTCGACCTGGGGGAGATGCGGGAGTTCATCCGGAAGGCGATCGCCCGGAAGGAGGTCGCGGTCAGAAGGAGCCGGGCCCTCCGGGAGGAGGTCGAGGAGACCTCCGCGTACGAGGGGATCGTGGGGCGGTCCGGGGCGATGGTCCGGATCTTCGAGATGATCGAGCGGGTGGCGCCGACGAACGCGAGCGTCATGATCCTCGGGGAAAGCGGCACCGGCAAGGAGCTGGTCGCGGCCGCGCTGCATTCCCGCAGCGACCGGAAGGAGCGGCCCTTCGTCCCGATCAACTGCGCGGCGATCCCCGAGACGCTGATGGAGAGCGAGCTGTTCGGGCACATGCGGGGCGCGTTCACCGGCGCGATCCAGACCAAGAAGGGGCTGTTCGAGCAGGCCCACGGGGGAACGCTGTTCCTCGACGAGGTGGGAGAGCTTCCCCACGCGATGCAGAGCAAGCTCCTGCGTGCGATCCAGGAGAGGTCCTTCCGGAGGATCGGCGGAAACGACGACATCTCGGTGGATGTCCGGATCCTGTGCGCCTCCAAGCGGAACCTCGAGGAGACGATGAAGGAGGGGCGGTTCCGGGACGACCTCTACTTCCGGCTCAACGTCATCCAGATCGAGGTGCCGCCGCTGCGCGACCGCAGGGAGGACATCCCCCCGCTGGCCCGCCATTTCATGGCCCGGTTTTCGGA
>MGPV01000037.1:5885-10486 GCA_001797615.1 Deltaproteobacteria bacterium GWC2_65_14 | reverse complement strand
GGGAAGCCGGTCTCCCGGATCGACGGGGAGGCGATGCGCGCGCTCCTGGCATACGACTTCCCGGGGAACATCCGCGAGCTCGAAAACATCCTCGAGCGTGCGGTGATCATAGAGACAAAAGATGTCATCTCGGCGGCCTCGTTTCCCCCGAATGTGACAAAAATGGTCACTCGCGATGATGGAACGCTTCCGTTCACCCCGGAGATCCTGGAGGATGAGGGGGTGTCGCTCGATGCCGAGATGGACCGGCTCGAAAAGACGATGCTCCTCAAGGCGCTCGAAAAGACGGGGGGGAACAAGACCGAAGCGGCCAAGCTGCTCAATATTTCCTTCCGTTCCATCCGTTACCGCCTCGAAAAGCACGGGATCGAGTAAACGGCACAATCCCTGCAGTTTCCCTCCGCATCTTATGCCTGCTGATGACAATGGGGGCGAACCTTGCGGGATAAAAAGGGATTCACGCTGATCGAATTGATGATCGTCGTCGCGATCATCGCCATCCTCGCCGCGATCGCCGTCCCGAACTTCCTGAAGTTCGTCTCGAAGACCAGGCGATCGGAAGCGAAGTACAATCTGGACGGGATCTACAAGGCCGAACTCTCCTGGTTCGGGGAATACAATACATTTTCAAATAGTTTCAATACGATACGCTGGAGACCGGAAGGGACAACGTATTATTATACATACTCGGTAGGAACGGAATTGTTCGGAAAAGGAGAATCCGTGCCCGGCGGTTTGCCGGTCACTCCGGGTGCGGATACCGAATCGTTTTCCGCCTGTGCATGGGGAAACATCGACTCCGACGTGACGCTCGACGCCTGGTATATAGGCGTTGGCAGGACAATTCAAAACATGCCGGGATTTGACGACCTGGGTTCATGACTAGGCATGCCTGTTGCAGCAATTAGTTGGCAAAACGAGTTCAACCCCAGGAGAAGGAGGGTAAACAAAATGCTGAGGAACAAGAAAGGCTTCACCCTGATCGAGTTGATGATCGTCGTCGCGATCATCGGGATCCTGGCCGCCATCGCCATCCCGAACTTCCTCAAGTTCCAGGCGAAGTCGAAGCAGTCGGAGGCCAAGACGAACCTCAAGGGGGTCTACACGGCGGAAACGGGCTACTTCGGCGAGCAGAACTCCTACGGCACCTTCCAGACCGTCAACTGGGACCCCGTCGGCACAGCCCGGTATCGGTACACCCTGGTGACTTCAGGTACCGACCTTGGCGATATGACGGTCACAATCGGTGCATGGACCGGCGGACCCACGCCCGCCTGGACGGCCAACGCCTTTACCGCTGGGGCGCAGGGAAACATTGATAGCGATACCGCTCTCGACGTGTGGACGATCACCGACGGGAACATCCTGACGAACAACTTCAACGACGTGTAATGCCCATCGCGTTGGTCCCGGAAAAAGGCGGCAGCGATGCCGCCTTTTTTCTTTTCCTTGCGATTGTTGCAGTTCTCGGGTTCGGCGGCTCGCTCCAGTACCCGCTGGCCGTACTGCGCGCGGGCGGGTTCGCAGCGGCGATCTGTTTTCTCTGGAGGAGCAGGGGAGTGGCTGTACCGGTCTCTCCCTATTTCCTACTAGTCGGAGGATTCATTCTCCTCGTCGTCGGACACGCTTTCTCCTCCGTTTATTTCTGGGTCTCCTTCCAGCACGCCCTGAACATCGCGCTCGCCGCCGTGCTCCTGGCGTGGGCCGTCCGGATGTTCCGCAGGGATCCCGGGAGGATGTGGGACGCGACGTTTGTCGTTGTGGCGGCGCTCGCGCTCGCGGAGGTCGGGATCGCCCTGTTCCAGCGGTTCCACGGGGGGGAACTGCGTCCCCGGGGAACCTTCGACAACGCGAACTACCTCTCCGAGTTCCTGGTCGCCGCTTCAATCCTCTGTCTCTCCAGGCTCCTCTGGATCGGCGCGGTCCATACCAGGAGAATCGCGGAGGGGGCGGTGGCGATCCTCTTCCTGGCCGCCGCTTTTTCCCTCTCCAGTTCCCGGGGGGTGCTGCTCGCTTCCGTTCCCGCGTTCGCGGTCCTGCTCGTCTCCAGGTTCGGCTTCCGGAGAGGAGGGGCGATCCTCGCGGGATTCGGAATCCCGGCGCTGACCCTGCTAGGTTTCCGGGCCGCCGGACGGTTCTTCTCGCCCGACCTGTTTAACTACAGCCGATGGATCATCTGGAAGTCGTCGGTCCGCACGTTCCTGGATCACCCGTTCGGCGTGGGTCTCGGAGGATTCAAGTACTACTGGTTCGCGAACCAGGCCCCGGTGGAGGGAGCGTTCCGCAGGTTCGGCAAGTTCGCGGATACCGCCCACAGCGAGTACATGGAGATCCTCTCCGGGCTCGGGGCGGTCGGCTTTCTCCTGTTCCTCGCGGTCCTCGCGTATCCTCTTCTGCTCGCCGTCCGGAAACGCCGGGAGATTCCGGGGGATCGCAAGCATGTGGTCGTTGGAGCGGCAAGTGTCCTCGTCCTGTCGGGCGTCCACGCCCTCTTCAACGCCAACTTCCATGTCTTCGGGATTTTCTTCCTGGGCGCCGTGATGCTGGGGGCGCTCCTTTCCAGCCTGCCGCGGGAATCGGCGCCGGCCCTGACGATTCCGGCGTGGGGCCGGTGGGCGGGGATCGCCGTCTGCGCGGGGCTCCTGGTCGCGACCGTTTCCACGTTCGCGGGAGTCTACGCCTTCGACCGGGGGCAGCGGCTTCTCAAGGCGGGCGGCCTTTCGGGCGCCGAACGGGCGTTTCGGATGGCGGCCTCCGCGGACCCGTTCCGCTCTTCCTACCCGGACGCCCTTTCCGCGGTCCACTACCGAAGGTACCTTGCGGAGCGTTCCTCCTTGCGAAACGTCAGGAAAATCCCGGAGTCGATGTTTGAGGCGCTTCAGTGGGAGGACCGTGCAAGGGATCTCTCTCCCCGCGATCTGAAGTACACCTTGCGTCTCTCCGGGCTTTTCTTCGATCTGTTCCGGCTCCGCGGAGAACCCTCCGATGCATGGATGTCGCTTCGGCTGGCGGATGGGGCGCTTCGGATCAACCCGTACGGTGTCGAAATTCTCTGGCACAGGGCGGATGTGCTGGATGCCGTGGGCCGCATGGATGAGGCCGCACGGGACCTCGAAGCCGCCGTTTCGGTTGAACCGAACTTCTGCAGGGGATATGCTAAGCTGGCCGATCTGGCCCGGGGGACCGATCCAACGGCCGCCGCCCGCTGGTCCCGAGCCGAAGGGGAGTGCAGGAGAAGGGCGTCGGCCATGCACCTGGAGGAGAACGAGAAGTGGATGGTGGAGCCGCCTGAGGACCGATGAAGGACGGGGAAGCGTATTCCGCGCCGCGGGGAGCGGCCATCGTCCTGTGGGTCCTTCCCGCGTTGTTTCTCCTGGTGTCCGCGCATCTTTCCTCCCGGATCCTTCAGGAACGGTCCTCCTTCGCGAGGACCGTCGAGGGGCACGCTCCCAGGGAGAGCCTCCTGTTCGAGATCAGCAGGAACCCGGCGTTCGCGTTCGGCTTCCGGAACTTCCTCGGCGACCTCGCGTGGCTTTCGGCCGTTCAGGTCGCGGGCTCGCGGAACATGGCGCCGGGGGAGTATGACCGGCTCTACGTCCTTCTTCAGGCCGTGGGGAACTTCGATCCCCGATTCGTCGTTCCGTACATCCTCGGGGGGATGGTCCTCGGCGACTCTCCCCGGCATGTCCGGGAGGCGCTGGATATCCTGGACCGGGGCGCGAAGAGCCATCCGACCGACTGGCGCTTTCCGTTCTACATCGGCTATACGCGGTATTTTTCCCTCGGGGATCCGCTCGAGGGGGCGAAAGCCCTGGAGGAGGCGGCGCGCCTCCCGGAGAGCCCCCCGTACCTGCCGCTCCTGGCCGCCCGGATGTTCGCGGAGGGGAGAGCCCCGGAGACCGCCCTCGCGTTCCTTGAGCGGATGGTCCGGGAGGAGACCGATCCGGCGCGGCTCGAGATCCTCAACCGGCGGATCGGGGAGGTGATCGTCGAGCGGGACATCCAGGCGCTCGAAAAGTCCGTGGCCGCGTACCGGGCGGCGGCGGGCGCTCTTCCCGGAGCGCTCGACGACCTGGTCCGCGCGGGCCTGATCCGGACGATTCCCGAGGAGCCGAACGGGGGCGCATACATCCTCGCGCCTGACGGCACCGTGAGGAGCAACCGCGTGGCGACGCGCCTGAAGGTGTTCCGCAAGCAATGAGCACCCCGGCGGCGGTCGTCTCGGTGGAGAAGGTCTCGAAATCGTATCCGACCGGCTTCTTGCGCAGTCGCGTGCGCGTCCTCTCCGACCTGTCGTTTTCCGTCCTGCCGAACGAGATCGTCGGGTTCCTCGGCCCCAACGGCGCCGGGAAGACCACGACGATCAAGATCCTGAACCGTCTCGCCTTCGCCGATTCCGGGACGGTCACCGTGTTCGGCGAGGAGGCGGGACGAAGGCCGGAAACCCGCCGCCGGATCGGGTTCATGCCGGAGCACCCCTACTTCTACGAGTACCTGACCGGGAAGGAATTCCTGTCCCTCTGCGGCCACCTGAACTCCATGGGAAGGTCCGAGATCCGGGAACGCTCCCGGGCGATCCTCTCCAGGGTGGGGCTTTCCGG
>MGPV01000037.1:0-5846 GCA_001797615.1 Deltaproteobacteria bacterium GWC2_65_14 | reverse complement strand
TCATCCTCGACGAGCCGATGTCGGGGCTCGATCCGATGGGAAGGATGGAAGTCCGCAATCTCATCCGGGAATTGAAATCCTCGGGGAAGACGGTCTTCTTCAGTTCCCACATCCTCTCCGACGTGGAGGCGCTCTGCGACCGGGTCGTCATGCTGCACAAGGGGCGGAAGGTGGCGGAAGGGACGGTCGAGGACCTGGTCGGGAAGGGTGGGGTCCGGTACGTGGAACTCGTATTGTCTCCGGTTCCCCCGACAGAATGTCTGTCGGCCGCGGGCCTTCCGGAGAGTGCGGTTTCCGTCCAGGGGGACTCCCTCGTCTTACGGGCGGCGGACCATGAGCAGGCCAACGGATGGATCGAGCGGTTCCGGTCGGCAGGGTCGCTGGTCCGCTCCTGCATTCCGGTGAAACAGCACCTCGAGGATATCTACGTGGAACGGATGGGAGAGGAAGACCTTCACGGGATCGGGGGGACCGGGGCCTCGGGGACGGGCGCAGGAGACGGCGGAACAGGAGGGGGCCGTGTCGGGTAGGATCCTCTCGGTCGCCGTGAACACCTTCCGGGAGACGATCCGGAACAAGATCCTCTACGCGATTCTTGCCTTCGCGCTGCTGGTGATAGCTCTCTCCTGGTTCCTGGCCGATCTGTCCGTGGGGAACCTGGCCCGGATCATCGCCAACGTGGGGTTGGCCTGCATCCACCTCTTCGGGGTCATCATGGCGGTCTTCCTCGGGATCACCCTGGTGAGCCAGGAGGTGGAGAGAAAGACCGTCTACCTGATCCTGTCCAGACCCGTCGCCCGGTGGGAGTTCGTCGTCGGGAAGGCGGCAGGCCTCTGCGGAACCCTGTTCCTGACCACACTGGTCATGGCCGTACCCCTCTTCCTCGTGCATGCCGGGTACGGACAGGCTCCCGAGACGGGAATCCTCGTCGCCTCCGCCGGGATCTATATGGAACTGGTGCTGCTCACCTGCCTCGCCTCCCTCTTCTCCTCGTTCACGACTCCGGTGCTGAGCGCGATCTTCACCCTCTCGATGTTTCTCATCGGGCACGTTTCGAAGGACCTTCTTGTGTTCGGAAGCCGGGCCGCATCCGGCACGGCACGCGCCGTTTCGGGCGCCCTGTTCTACATGCTCCCGAACCTGGAGAACTTCAACTGGAAAAACGAGGTGGTCTACGGCGGCGCATCATCGCCCGCGCTGATCCTTCTGGCGTCCGGGTACCTGCTGGCCTACTGCGCCGCCGTTCTTCTGCTCGCCTGCCTGATCTTCTCGAGGAAGGACTTCAAGTGACGGGAGCCGGAGGGATCCCGATCCTTGCGTCCGCCGCCGCGTCGTTTGCCGCGTCGCTGCTGCTGTCGCTCTACCTGACCCCGATATTCCGGGATTCCGCCCGCCGGTTCGGGATCGTGGACCGGCCGGACGGAGGACTGAAAACCCAGAAGGAGCCGGTGTCCTACCTCGGGGGCCTTGCCGTGTTCGCCTCCGTGCTCTTTCCCGTATCGATCTTCCTCCAGTTCAGCGACCGCCTGATGGGACTGCTGCTGGCCTCCGCGATCGTCGTCCTGCTGGGGCTGATCGACGACATCGGGAAGCTTTCCCCCCGGATCAAGCTCCTCGTCCAGGTGATCGCGGTCTTCCTGATGGTCAAGTCGGGAATCCGGATCCGGGTCGACTTCCTTCCCCCGCTCGCCTGCGTGGCGCTGACCTTCCTCTGGATGATCCTCATGACGAACGGCTTCAACCTGATCGACGTCATGGACGGGCTGGCGGCCGGAGTGGCGTTCGTGTCGGCGGCGGCGCTGTCGGTGGTCTTCTACCTCCAGGGAAACCCGATGGGCGTGGTCCTGTGCCTGTCTCTGTGCGGAGCCCTTGCGGGGTTTCTGCGGTTCAATCTCTCCCCCGCGCAGATCTACCTCGGGGACACGGGGTCGCTTTTCCTCGGGTTCCTCCTCGGGGGGCTGGCGATCGGGGGGGACTATACCCTCCGGAACCGTCTCGGATGGCTCACCGCGCTCGCCATCTTCGCGGTTCCCCTGTTCGAGATCCTCTTCCTCTGCTATCTCCGCCTCCGGCGGGGGGCGTCGATCCTGGGCGGGAGTCGGGACCATTTCAGCCTCCGCCTCCGGAAATGGCGCCTTTCGACGGGGCAGACGGTGGCCGCGAGCTGCATCGCGGCGGCCGCGTCTGCCGCCGTGGGGATCCTGGCGATGCACATGACCCCGGCCGGCTCCCTGTACGGGTACGGGGCCGTTCTGGTCGCCTTTTTCGCCGTCGCGGTGTGGCTGAAGGCGATCGATATGAAGCTGTAGGGAGAGGTGCCGTGATCGTCGTGCTGGGAGGAGGGGTGACCGGCCTTGCGGCGGCCAGGGTCCTCGGGGAGGCCGGCGAGGAGCATGTCGTCCTCGAGAGGGAAGGGGAGCCGGGCGGGCACTGCCGTTCCCTCGTCGCCGGGGAATACACGTTCGATAGGAGCGGGCACTTTCTCCATTCCTCCGACCCGGAGATGCTCGCCTGGATCCTCGGTCTGCCGGAGAGTTCCTGGATGGAGAGGGAGAGGGACGCCCGGGTCTGGCTGCGGGGCAGGCTGACCCCCTATCCCTTCCAGGCGAACCTCCACGGGCACGACCCTGCGTTTGTCCGGCAGTGCCTGTCCGGTTTCGCGGCGGAGCGGATCCGGGAGGCGGTGGGGGGCGACCGGCCCCCGCGCAACTTCGAGGAGTGGCTCGCGACGAGGTTCGGGCGGGCGATGTGCCGGGCCTTCTTTTTCCCCTTCAACCGGAAGATGTGGCGCGCTCCTCTCTCCCGCCTGGGGTACGGGTGGACCGGGTGGTCGGTCCCCGTTCCCCGGTTCGAGGAGCTGCTCGCGGGTGCGCGCGGGGACACCCGGGAGGGGATGGGGTACAACGCGGTCTTCCGGTATCCCTCCTCCGGGGGGATCGGGGCGCTGCCGGCGGCTCTCGCCCGCTCTCTCCGCGCACCGGTTCGAACCGGGGCCGAGGTGGTGCAGGTGGACCTGACGAAAAGGGTGGTCCGCACGGCGGACGGGGCAACCGTTCCGTTCCGGGCCGCGATCTCCACCATCCCCCTTCCGGCCCTTGCGCGGATGAGCAGGGGGCTTTCCCCGAACGCCCGGAGGGCGGCCGGATCGCTTTCCTGGGTCAAGGTCTTAGCGATCAACCTGGGGGTGCGGGAGGCGGGGCAGACGCCGGGGCACTGGGTCTACGTTCCCGAACGGGAGTACTCCTTCTTCCGGGCCGGGTTTCTCTCGAACGTCGCGGCCTATGCCTCGCCGAAGGGATGCGTCTCCCTCTTCGTGGAAAAAAGCTTTCCGTCGGGCGCGCGGATCGACGAGGGCCTGGAGGTGGAAAGGGCGGTGCGCGGCCTTCGGCGGATGGGGGTGCTCACCCGCCGCAGCGTCCTCGAGGAGGTCCGCCCCGTGCTGCTCGATCCGGCCTACGTGCTGTACCACGGGGCGCGCGACAGGGCCCTCCCGCTGCTCTCGGAGGAGTTCCGCCGGAACGGGGTCCTCCTGGCCGGCCGGTACGGGTCCTGGGAGTATTCCGGGATGGAGCGATCGATCGCGGGCGGGATCCGCGCGGCGCGCGAGGCGGTCGCGGGCCGTGCCTGACGGCGCGCAAAGGGACGCCCCGGGAAGCCGGAAACGGGCCCGGGTGGTCCATGCGATCACCCTGCTGGAATGGGGGGGGGCGCAGGAGAACACCCTGGCGACCGTGCGGGGGCTTTCCCCGGAGCGGTTCGACCGGGTGCTGGTGTCGGGAAGGGGAGGGGTGCTCGATGCCGCCGCCGCGTCCATATCCGGCGTGCGGTTCCGGCAGGTCGACTCCCTCGTGCGCGAGATCCGGCCTGCGGACGATTTCCGGGCCTTCCTGGCCCTCTCCTCCGTCTTCCGGGAGGAGAAACGGATGGCGGCCGGCGACCCTCTCGTCGTGCATACCCACAGCTCCAAGGCGGGGATCCTGGGAAGGGCGGCGGCGCGCCGCGCGGGGGCCGACCTGATCATCCACTCGATCCACGGGTTCGGTTTCCACGACGGGCAGGCGGGCCCGGTCCGGCGCTCCTTCATCGGGCTGGAGCGGATGGCCGCGCGCTGGACCGACGCCTTCGTGGCGGTCTCGGAGGAGAATATCCGCCTCGGCGTTCGGGAGGGGATCTTTTCGGCGGACCGGTGCCGGCTCATCCGGAGCGGGTTCGAGACGGAGCGGTTCCTCCGGGGATCCCGGGAGGCGGGACGGCGGCTTCTCGGCATCCCTCCCGATGTCCCGGTGATCGGGACCGTCGCCGTGTTCAAGCCGCAGAAGGCTCCCCTCGACTTCGTCGAGGTCGCCCGCAGGGTGGCGACGCAGGTTCCGGAGGCGCACTTCGTCATGGTCGGGGAAGGCGAACTCCGGCCGGAGGTCGAGCGGGCCGTGGAGGCGGCCTCCCTCGGGGGGCGATTTTTCTTCCCCGGGTGGCGGGCGGAGATCCCCGACCTGCTGCGGGCGTTCGATCTGTTCCTCCTGACCTCCCGGTGGGAAGGTCTGCCGAAGGTCGTCCCGCAGGCGCTGATCGCCGGAGTTCCGGTGGTCGCGACCGCCGTGGACGGGACGCGGGAGATCGTGGACGACGGCGTGGACGGCTTCCTCTGCAGGCCGGGCGACGTCTCGGGGATGGCGGCCCGGGTCGTGGAGGTGCTCTCCGGCTCCTCCGGGATCGCTCCCGGGTTCAAGCGGGATCGGCTCCTGAGGGAATTTTGCCAGGAAACGATGGTCCGCGCCCAGGAGGCTCTCTACGCGGAGCTGCTGGCGCGGAAGGGGGTCCCGGGATGGGCCTCATGAGCGGTTCCGGGTTTCTGTTCCCGGCGTTCGCGTTCCTGGTCGGGGCCTGCCTGGGAAGCTTCTTCAACGTCCTGATCCACCGGCTTCCCCGAGGGGAGTCGATCGTCCGGCCGTCCTCGCGCTGTCCCGCCTGCGGACGGCCGATCCGGGCGCTGGAGAATATCCCGATCGTCTCCTTCTTCCTTCTCCGGGGGAGATGCGCAGGGTGCGCCGGGGCGATCTCCCCGCGCTACCCCGGCGTCGAGGCGCTGTCGGGGGCGGGGTTCGCCCTGTTCGCCGTCGTCGACGGCCCCGGGCTGCCGCTTCTCCGGGACCTTGCCCTGTTCTCCCTGCTCGTGCCGATCGCCTTCATCGACCTGGATCACCGGATCATTCCGGACGAGCTCTCCCTCGGCGGAATCGCCGCGGGGATCCTCCTCTCCTTCCTTCCGGGTGGGGACTGGATGGGGAGCCTCGCGGGGGGGCTCCTGGGAGGAGGGATCCTCTACGCCACCGCCGCCGCCTACGAGAAGGTCACCGGGAGGGAAGGGATGGGGGGGGGCGACATCAAGCTGATCGCCATGATCGGGGCCTTTCTCGGCTGGAAAGGGGCGCTCTTCACGATCTTCTGCGGGTCGCTCCTGGGTGTGGCGGGGGGACTGGTCGCCATGAGAAAAGGGGAGGAGGGGCTCAAGACGGCGATCCCCTTCGGCCCCTATCTCTGCGCCGCGGCCCTTCTCGCCCGGTTCCTGGCCGAACCGTTTTTCGCCTTTCTCAGAACTTAGTCTTTGCGACGTTGTCCTGGAAGGGGTTCCCCTCCCGGTCGATGTGCCAGAGGTCTCCCGCCATCACGCCTGTCCCGGTCGCATGCCCCATGAAATTCGTTGCGTTGTCCAGCAAGGTGACGGAGACCGTATAGTAGTTGTACTGTACCGGGTCGAAATCCAGCAGGGCGACGTTGTCGGTGTAGCGGTCGAAATCGCTGAAATAGAGGAGTTCGGTCTTCTGGAGATGCTTGAGCACGGTCTGAGC
>MGPV01000036.1 GCA_001797615.1 Deltaproteobacteria bacterium GWC2_65_14 | reverse complement strand
AGACGACCGGCAGTGCGGGAAGGCCGACCAGGCCGGGAAGGCCGGAGTGGATATACTCCCCCAGACACCCGAACCGGGAGAGGTAGACCCGGTGCTCCCGTCTCTCTCCGTCGCTCACGGTGAACAGGGTGTCCTTGTGGACCTTCTCCACGAGCTGCACGTCGGTGACCACGAACTCCTTCTGCCCGTCCCCCGTCATCTTCGCCAGGAGCGACAGGATCGCCTTCAGGAGCCCCGTGGCCTTGAGCTTCGACGAGAAGATCTTCACCCGGGCGGTGACCGGCATCAGCCGGATCGCGCCGCGGACCCAGTTCACGTAGGAGTGGGAGATGCTGATCGGCAGCATGTCGGTGGTGGTGGGATCGAGGAGCTCGTCGATCTTGAGCTCCCACAGGGGGATGTGCATGGTGAGGAACTCCTGGGGGTTTTCCACCCCCAGCAGCTGCAGGATCTTCTCCCGGTCCCGGGTCTTCCGCTCCGAGGCCGGAATCTGGAAGTAGCGGCTGACGGCCCGTTCGTATTTCACGAGATCGGCCTGGACGGACTGCATCGTAAGCCCTCCCGCGGGGGATCGGGTTTGGGTAAAATGGAAGTGTTTTTTCATACTAACATGCCGCCGGAAGGTCCGGTACCCCTTTCCCGGGCGCCGCCACCACGGAAAGAGTCCGTCCGCAGGATTACCGCGAGGGTTCCCCGCCGCCTTCCGCGGCTTCCCCCCGTTCCGCGAGGACGGTCAGAACGGCGGCCAGGGGGGCGTGTCCGCCGAAGAGGATCAGTTTGTCTCCCGCCTCCAGCACTTCGGAGGGGGGCGGCTGGACAATCGCCCGGTCCACCCGGATCAGGGAGAGCAGGATGATGCCGGTGTCGTTCCCCGCGGGGAGCTCGCTCACCCGCCTCCCGACCCACGCCGACGACGGGGAAAGGTAGAAGATCTCGATCACCTTCCTCCAGAGGAACTCCTCGAACTCGGGTAGCACCCCGTCCGGCCTGACGAGCGCTCTCTCCCGCAGGATCCGGTAGGTCCCGCTGCGGATCAGCTCCTCCTGCTGCCGGATCACATGGTCGGGCACGTGGTATTCCCCCAGGACCCGGGAGAAGATCTCCACGGAGGTCTCGAACTCCTCCGGGATCACCGCATTCGCGCCCAGCGCCAGCAGGTCGTCCACGTCCGAGAGGTAGCGCGTGCGCACGAGGATGAACAGGCCGGGGTTGACACTGCGCGCCACCCCGACCGCACGGCGGGTGGCCATCGGATCGGAGATCGCCAGGACCAGGATCCGGGCCCGGACGGCGCCCATCCGCTCGAGGATCTCCGGCCGGTTCACATCCCCGTAGAAGATCGGCTCCCCGTCCTCGCGCCCTTTGCGGACCTGGGCGTCGTTCAGGTCCACGACCAGGTACGGGACCCGGGTCGCCCGCAGGACCCGGGCGAGGTTCTGCCCGTTCATCCCGAACCCCGCGATGATCACGTGGTTCTCCAGTCCCGTCCCCCGCCTCGCCTCCTCCCCCCCGGCTTCCGGGGAGATTTCCCGCGGGGCGACCCAGGCCACCCACCTCCGGGCAATCCGGGGGGCGTTCGCGATCAGGGAGGGGGTGGCCACCATGGTGAGGATGGCGACCGCGAGCAGGAACTGGAACTGGATCGGCCCGACCAGACCCACCGCGAATCCCTGCGAGAGGAGCAGGAAGGAGAACTCCCCGATCTGCACCAGCCCGACGGAGGTGATCACGGCGATGCGCCATGGGTTTCCGAGGGCGCGGATCGCCGCGCCGGTGGAGACCCCCTTGAGCAGGGCGATCGCAACGGCGATCGGCAGGATCAGGTGCAGGTTCCGTCCGAGGAACGGCAGATCCAGGAGCATCCCCACGGAGATGAAGAAGACCCCCGTGAAGACGTCCCGGAAGGGGAAGATCTGGGCGGCGATCTCGTGCACGTAGTCGGATTCGGAGATGACCATCCCCGCCAGGAAGGCCCCCATCCCCAGGGAGAGCCCCCACCGGTGCGCGAGGAAGGCCGTTCCCATCACGATCATCAGCACCGTCAGGGCGAGGATCTCCCGGCTGCCTAGGCGCACCACCTCGCGGAGCAGGCGCGGGATGATGAATTTCGCCCCCACCAGCAGGGCCACGACCCCGAGCCCCGCCTTCGCGAGCGTCAGGAGCACCCGGGCCCCCTCGGCGGTCTCCCACCGGCTCAGGAACGGGACCAGAAGCATCATGGCGATCACCGCCATGTCCTGGAACAGCAGGATCCCGACGGAAAGCCGCCCCTGCGCCGTGTCGATCTCCATCCGGTCGGTGAGGACCTTCAGGACGATCGCGGTGCTCGACAGGGAAAGGACGAACCCGATGAAGATCGACTCCGGGGCCGGGAGACCCCAGGCCAGGAGGACCGCCATGGCGCACAGGACCGTGGCGGACACCTGGCCTCCCCCCGCCCACATCACTTCCCGGCGCATCTTGCCCAGGGACGACGGGGAGATCTCGAGGCCGACGGTGAACAGGAGCAGCACCACGCCGATCTCGGCCAGCGCTTCCACCATCCCCGGCTCCGGGACCAGCCCGGCCCCCGTGGGGCCCAGGATCGCGCCGGAGACGAGGAAGGCCGCCACGACCGAGAGCCGGAGCCGGCTGAAGACCAGGGCGACGGCGGTCGCGATCGCAAGGACCACGGCCAGGTCGCGCAGTATTCCGCTGATTTCCACGACGGTCTCCCCGGTTGTGTCAGGGGGGCGGTCCGGCCCACCCCCCGCCGGGGGAGCCGGAAACGCCCCGGATATACTCCTCTATTTTCCCATAAAGTTCCCGGGATGGAATTCCGATAGATAAGGATAGAACCGACAGGATCGGAAAGCCTCTTCTCCCCGAAGAGGCCTACTCGCCCGCTACCCCCTGCCTTTGAAATCGCGGGCGACTCGACGGCCCCCCGTGGCTCCCGCCTTTGCCCCGGGGGGCTTGCTTTTTCCCGGGGGACGGGGACTACAGAATTCCGCGGCCGGAAAGAACGACCAGATCCTTCCCGGTCAATCCCAGCAGGTCGGCGAAGACCTGCGCGTTGTCCGCGCCGGGAGGGCGGCAGACGGAGCGGATCCGGGGCGGCGTCCCGCTCATCTTCCAGGGCGGGGCGGCCAGCAGCATCCGCCCGTAGACCGGGTCCTCCCTCCGGTCGAAGCAGCCCCTCTCCCACCAGTTCTCCTCGGCGAGGGTCTCCAGCGGGCGGTTGACCCTTCCCGTGACCACGGCGGCCGCCGGGCCGCTCTTGTTGGCAGTATGCTTCTCGATCGCCCGGAGGATCTCGTCGGCCGTCAGCCGCTCCGACCACTCCTCGAGGATCGCCTGGAGCGCCGTCTCGTTCTCGATCCGCACGCGGCTCGTCGGGGTGGAGAACCGGGGATCCTTCACCAGCTCCGGTCGCCCGATGATCTCCATCAGCGACTCGAACGCCTCGTTGTTGTAGGCGGCCATGAAGGTGTGTCCGTCCCGGCAGCGGATGTAGGTGTAGGGGAAGACCGCCGGGTCGAAGTTCCCCATCCGCCGCCGGGCGCGCCCCGCGGTGTGCATCCAGGTGATGTTGTAGTCGGCGAACTTCATCAGCGCCTCGGCGCCGGATACGTCGACGAACTGCCCCTTTCCCGTCGCGGCCCGGTGGTTCAGGGCGGCGAGCACCCCGAAGGCGCCCCAGAGTCCTTCCACGAACCAGGCGTGCCAGTTCCCCAGGCGGGTGGGAACCTGGTGCCGCATCGGCTCCCCCTCTCCTTCCGGCTCGCCGATGATGCTCGGGGCTCCGGAGAGGGCCTGGCAGAGGATGTCGGAGTCCCGGACGGGCCGGTCCGCGTTCGGGCCGAAGGAGCCGTAGGTCGACAGGGAGAGCCAGACCAGGCCGGGATTCTCGCGGGAGAGCTCCAGGTAGCCGATGCCGTCCGCCTCCATCCGCTTCGCCCCGGCCGTCTCCACGACGACGTCGGCCTTCGCGGCCATCCTCCGGAACAGCTCCTTCCCCTCCGGACCATCGAGGGAGAGGGTGACGAACCGGCGGTTGCGCGCCTCGGAGAGAAAGGGGAGGCCGGTGCCGGCGGCGGAGATCCCCTCCGGCATGTAGCGGCGAGCGGGGTCCCCTCCCGGCGGCTCGATCTTGATCAGATCGGCGCCGAACTCGCCAAGGACCGAAGCGCCCACCATCCCCCCGAAATTTCCCGGGGTGTACTCGAGCACGCGGATCCCGGCGAGCGCCTCCGGCTTCTCCGGAGCCTTCGCCGGATCGGTCGCCTCCTTCGCCCAGCGTGCATAGCCGTTCATTCCGTCTTGCCCTCCGGCGCCTGGCGGCCCTCCGCCGCGCCGGGCGGCCGCGCGCCGGGGATGTCGGCCCATTTCCCGATCACCCCCTTGCGGGCCAGCGCTTCCATCTCCTCCTCGGAAAGGCCGAGCAGCCCGGAGAAGACCTGCTCGTTGTGGTACCCGACCGGCTTGGCGGTCCAGCGGAGCCGCCCCGGCGACCCGGAGAGCTTCGGCACCGGGCCGTACTCGTCGATCCGGCCGTAGAGCGGGTCGTCGAGCTCCCAGACCGTTCCCCGGGCCCTAAGGTGTGGATCGAGATAGTGCTCCTCCCCGCCCTCCACGGGGGCGGCCGAGAACCCCGCTTCCCCGGAGATCCGGAGGATCTCCTCCCGGGTGCGCGTCGCGGCGAAGGCGGCGACCCGATCGGGCGCCGGGCCGCCGGGGTCCTCCCCCACGGCCCGGGCCAGCGCGGCGCGCTCCTCCCCGTCGCGGGCGGAGATGGCGACGAAGCCGTCGGCGCACCGGTAGATCCCGGAAGGGGGGGCCGAGGGGTCCAGGTTCCCCGCGCGCTCCCGGTCCCTGCCGGTGCGCTCCGCGTAGATCCAGGTCCAGTCGAGCGACCGGATGAGCGCTTCGGCCTGGGAGAGGTCGATCAGCTGCCCCTCCCCGGTCTTTCCGCGGGCCAGCAGCGCGGCGAGGATGGCGACCCCGGCGTGGAGGGAGCCGGTGTAGTCGCCGACCCAGAAGCCGGCCTTGACCGGCGGCCGGTCGGGGAACCCGGTGACGGCCGACATCCCGGAGACCGCCTGGGCGGTCGCGTCGTAGGAGGCGCGCCCCTTGGAGAAGGGGCCCCACTGGCCGAAGCCGGAGTTCGCGGCATAGACGATCCGCGGGTTGCGCTCCCGGATCTGCCGGTAGCCCAGCCCCCAGCGGTCCATCGTCCCGGCGCGCAGGTTCTCGACCACGACGTCCGACTTCTCCGCCAGCCGCAGGAAGAGCTCCTTCCCCTCGGGGATCCGGACGTCGATCGTGACGTGGAGCTTGTTCCGGTTGAGCGCCAGGAATGCCGGGGAGACCTCCTGCCAGAAGAACCCCTCCGGGGCCACGTACCGCATCAGGTCGCCCTTCGGGGGAAGCTCGACCTTGATCACCTCGGCGCCGAATTCCCCGAGGTAGTCCGAGGTGGCCGGCCCGAAGATCCTCGTGGCAAGCTCGACGACCCGTATCCCGGACAGCGCCTCCGGCTTCGCGGGGATCCCGGGGAGGGAAAAGGCCTCGCTGGCAAACTCATCGAATCCCGCCATGGTTCCCTTCCTTTCACAGCCAGGCCCCCGGGGTCTACACGGCGAGGTACTTCTCCTTGATCTCCTCGTCGGCCAGAAGGTCGGACATCTTCCCCTCGTATTTCACCGACCCCTTGTCGATGATGTATCCGCGGTCGGCCACCTTCGCGCAGAAGTGGAGGTTCTGCTCGGCGAGCAGGACCGTCACCCCCTCCGCGCGGATCCGAAGGATCATCTCGGCCAGCAGGGCCACGATCAAGGGGGCCAGCCCCTCCGAGGGCTCGTCGAGGAGCAGCAGGTCGGGGTTGGTCATCAGCGTCCGGGCGATGGTGAGCATCTGCTGCTCGCCTCCGGAGAGCTGGCTCCCGAGGTTCTTCTCCCTGGCCCGGAGGCCGGGGAAGAGGCCGAAGAGCCGCTCTATGGTCCAGGGGGAGGAGACCTCCTTCTCCCGGCGGGCCGCCACCTCCAGGTTCTCCCGGACGGTGAGGTCCGGGAAGCAGCGGCGGTCCTCCGGGACGAACCCGACCCCCTGGCGGCAGATCTGGTAGGGCCGCAGGCCGGAGATCCGCTCGCCCCGGAACCGCACCTCCCCCTCCTGGGGGGGGGTCAGTCCGATGATCGAGCGGAAGGTGGTGCTCTTCCCGGCGCCGTTGCGGCCCAGCAGGCTCACCACCTCCCCCTTCTCCACGGAGAAGGAGACGTCGAACAGGATGTGGCTCCGCCCGTAGTAGGTGTGGATCGAGGATACTTCCAGCAGCGCCATTGCGTCTCCTACTCCGCGATCTCCTCCCCGAGATAGGCCTTCCTCACCTCGGGGTCGGCCTTGATCTCCGCCGGCGTCCCGTCGGCGATCACCGCCCCCTGCTGGAGGACCATGATCCTTTCCGAAATTCCGAAGACGATGCCCATGTCGTGCTCCGTGAAGACGAGGGTCAAGCCCTGCTCCCTTGAGATCTTCTGCAGGAGGGCGATCGTGTCGCGGCTCTCGAACCGGGACATCCCCGCGGTCGGCTCGTCGAGCATGAGCAGCTTCGGCCGGCAGGCCAGCGTGATGGCGATCTCCAGACGCTTCTGGTCCCCGTGCGAGAGGACCGAGGCCGACGTGTCGAACTTTTCCGCCATCCCGACCTGCCCGAGGATCGCGTGGACCTCGTCGGCGACCTCCCCGTACTTCCGCGCGAGGGAGAGGGGGGCGCGGCTGTTCCCGTGGTGGGAGAAGAGCGCCACCTGGACATTTTCGAAGACCGACATCCGGGGGAAGATGTTCGTGATCTGGAAGGAGCGCCCGATCCCCTTCCGGGTGACCCGGTGGGGGGGGACCCCGGAGATCCGCTCCCCGTCGAAGAGCACCTCCCCCGCGTCTGGGGCGAGAAGCCCGGTCATCACGTTGAAGAGGGTCGACTTCCCCGCCCCGTTGGGCCCGATGATCGCGCGGATCTCCCCCTTCTCCACGGAGAGGGAGACGTCGTCGAGGGCCTTGAGGCCCCCGAACGACTTCACGATGCGGCGGACTTCGAGAAAAGCCATCTGCGGATCCACCCGGTTCTGGTCAGGAAATCCCGCGTTTTTTCGTTCACGAACCCGATCACACCGCCCGGCAGGAGCAGCACGAGCAGCAGGAGCACCATCCCGAGCACGAGCGCCCAGTACTCGGTCCAAGCCACGATGTAGGAGTTCAGCACGATCAGGGCCACCGCTCCCACGGCGGGGCCGACGAAGGTGTAGATCCCCCCGACGATCGTCATGAGCACCGGGTCGGCCGATTTCGTCCAGTGGATGATCTCGGGCGAGATCGACTTCTCCATCAGGGCATAGAGCGCGCCGGCCAGCCCCGTGAAGGCCCCCGCCACCACGAAGGCGGACCACTGGAGCAGCTTCACGTTGACCCCGAGATAGGCGGCCCGCTGCGCGTTCTCCCGGATCGCCTTGAGCGTGGCCCCGAACGGAGAGGAACGGACCCGACGCAGGACCGCCACCGCCAGCCCTACGACGACCAGGACGAAATAGTACATCGCCTTCGTCGAGCCGATATCGAGGGAGGCGAGCCCCGCCAGCGAGATCTTCCGCACCGGGATCCCCTGGATCCCGTTGTCGCCGCCGGTAAACCCGTACCACTTGAAGGCGATCGCGAAGATGAGCTGGCCGAACGCCAGGGTGAGCATGGCGAAGTGGACCCCGGAGAGCCGGACGCAGAAGAACCCGATGATCCCGGCGGCCAGCGCGGAGGTGAGGATCGACAGCCCGAGCGCCGGCATCGTCCCCGCTCCGGTCTTCGTGAGGAGCAGTCCCACCGTGTATGCCCCCACCCCGTAGAAGGCCGCCTGCCCGAAGGAGAGAAGCCCCGTCGTCCCCAGGAGCAGGTTGAAGGCGACCGCCATCAGCGCCGCGATGAAGATCTGGGTCATCAGGTACTGGTAGTACCTGCCCACGAAGGCCGGGAAGAGCAGCAGCAGCGCCACCGGGACGACCCAGAGCCAGGGGCGGGAGGAGAAATGGACCGGGGAGATCTCCTGGGCCTCCATCCCCAGGTTCTTCTCCGAGAGCGCCTTGATCTTCAGCGGTCTTCCGAACAGTCCCCAGGGCCGGATGACGAGGACCGCCACCATGAGCAGGTAGATCAGCCCCATCTCGAACTCGGGGAAGACGATGATTCCCACCGTCTCCAGCGCCCCGATCAGCAGCGATCCGACGAGGGCCCCCCAGAGGTTGCCCAGCCCGCCGATTACGACCACGACGAAGCATTCGATGATGATCTCGGTCCCCACGCCCGGAAAGACCGTACGGGCCGGGCCCGCCAGCGCCCCCCCGAAGCCGGCCAGGACGGCCCCGAAGGCGAACACCAGCGTGAAGAGCGCCTTCATGTTGATCCCGAGGGCGTCGGCCATCTCCCGGTCCGAGGAGGTGGCCCGGATCACCTTCCCGGTCTTCGTCCGGTGGAGGAGATACCAGAGAAGCGCCGCCACGAGCGGGGCGATGATCACGACCAGGATCGTGTAGGTGGGGACCGTCCCCCCCAGGACCGTCACCGCCCCCTCGAGGAAGGCCGGCTTCGGGATCGACTTGTAGCCTGGCCCGAAGACGATCTTCGCCAGGTCGTCGATGACGAGGACCAGGGCGTAGGTGAGCAACAGCTGGTAGATCTCCTCCTGGATGTAGATCCGGCGCAGCAGGCCCATTTCCAGGATCGCCCCGACCAGCGCCACTCCCAGCGGGGCCATCGCCATCGCGAGGAAGAAGCCTTCCGTTCCCGCGACCTGGAGCGTGATCCAGTAGGCGAAGTAGGCCCCCAGCATGTAAAGGGCGCCGTGGGCGAAATTGAGGATGTTGAGCACTCCGAAGATCAGGGTGAGGCCCGACGAGATGAGGAAGAGGAACGCCGCCAGCCGCAGGGCGCTCAGGACCTGGACGGTCAGAAACGAGAGGTCCGGAAAAGCGGTCATGCGTGTCCCTGCGGCCTCCTTCCCGGAACTGCCGGAGAACGGCTCCGGTCGCCGGCGGGCTGTCGTCCCGCCGCTCTCACGCGGCGCGGGGCCGCCCCGGGTGGGGCGGCCCCGCGATTCGGATCTTCCCTACTTGTTCCCTTCCTGCGCCTTCTTCCACTCCTCGATCGAGTAGAGGACCCGGTCGGCGGTGAACACCTCCGTGTTGCCGACGATGGCGAAGGGGTACTCCTTCACGAAGACGGTCTCTCCGACCATGAAGTCGCTGGAGAGCTGGTGGTCCTCCTTGCGCAGCGTGGCCTTGCCGCGCGGCGCGTCGATCGTAAGCCCCTCGAGGGCCGCGATGACCTTGTCGGTGTCGAGGGAGCCCGCCTTCTTGACCGCCTCGGCGAGGAAGTAGACCCCGTCATACCCTTCCGCCGCCCAGGCGCTCGGGTAGTCATTGTAGTCGGCCATGTAGGCCTTCACGAACGCCTTGTTCCGCTCGGATTCCGGCCAGTGGAAGTAGTACCTCTGGTCGACGATCATCCCGGTGGGCATGTCGCCGCCCAGCGCCTTGGCCACCGTGATATCCCCGCCGGTGGCGATGATCCACTTCATCTTCTCGAAGATCCCGTAGGGCTTGGCCTGCTTGATGAAGGCGACGAGGTCGCCACCCCACAGCGAGCAGAACACCGCGTCCGGCTTCGCGGCCAGGATCGCATTGATGTAGGTCGTGTAGTCCGGGATGAAGAGCTTGGGCCACTGTTCCCCGATGAACTCCGCCTTGGGGTTGGCCTCCTTCGTCTTTGCCTGGAAGAGAGCCCACATCGTCCGGCCATACTCGTAGTCCGGGCCCAGGTTGTAGAACTTCGTCAGCTTCGGGTACTTCTTCGCCGCGTAGAGAGACAGGGAGTTCGCCTCCTGGGAGTTGCAGGTCCCGGAACGGAAGGTGTACCGGTTCCACTTCTCCTTGGTCAGCGTGTCCGTCGAGCCGACCGTGTCCATGAAGATCACCTTCTCCTGCTTGGCCACCTCGCTCACCGCGAGCGAGCCGGCAGAGCTCACCACGCCGAAGAGGAAGTTCACCTCGTCCTTCTGGATGTAGCGCTTGGAGAGGGAGACCAGCTCCTGGACGTTGGCCTTGGAGTCGGCCATGAGCAGCTCCAGCTTCTTCCCGAGCACGCCTCCCTTCGCGTTGATCTCCTTGACCGCCAGCTCAGCACCCTGCTTGCACGTGATCCCGAGGTCCGCGGCCCTTCCCGAGAGCGGGAGCATCCCACCCAGCTTGATCGTGTCCGCGGCGAAGCCGCTCGTCGCGAACAGAAGAGCCAATCCCAGCACCAGTACTGTCTTTCTCATCGCTTCCCCTCCTTTTTCGTCAAGAGTTTCCCTGTTTTCCCCGCACCGGCCGCGGGGGAACGATAATCGCCTCGCCTTCGAGCACCACTTCGTTCCGCTGGTTGATGCACTGCGTCCTGAGCCGGAGCCGCTTCTCGGAGATCACCTCCACGATTTCCGCCCGCGCCGTGATCTCGTCCCCGATTTTCACAGGGGCGAGAAACGAAAGGGTCTGCGACAGGTAGAGGCATCCGGGCCCCGGGAGCTTCATCCCGATCACCGCGGAGATCAGACCCGCGGTCAGGATCCCGTGCGCGATCCGCTCCCCGAACCGGGTCTTCTCCGCATATTCCTTCGAGATGTGGACCGGGTTCCGGTCGCCGGTGATCCCCGCGAAGAGGAAGATGTCCTCCTCGGTGAAGACCTTGGTCATCTCGGCAGACTGGCCCACGGAGTACATCGGATTCTCCCCGCGCGTTTTCGATGGATGCACCCTGTTTACTGCAAGGCCGGTGCCCCGGCTCCGTCAGCCCCCCTCCCGGCGAACTCCCCTGTAACATGCCTAACGGATATCGTTTTCCCAAAATTGCCGAAATATGCCGCCATCGAAATCACGTACCATTTAAGGTACATTTATTTCTCCAGCCCAGTTTTCACGCGAAAAACCCTTTTTCTGCCGAAGGGTTGCTTCCTGTGTACCCAAAAAGCTACATGCACCAATTATGGTACAGAGAGGTGTGGGGTGCGGGAGACTTACGCCCTCGGGGACGGGATGCCGTACCGCTTCATCTTCTCATAGAGCTTGACCCGGTGGATCCGGAGCAGGGAGGCGGCCTTTGACTTGTTCCCGTCGGCCGCCCGCAGCGCCGCGAGGATGGCGGTCCGCTCGGCCTCCGCCTTGACGTTGGAAAGCGACCCCGGGATCGAACGCTTTTCCCCGGAGGAGGCGGCCCGGAGCAGGTAGGCCGGCAGATGCTCGGGAAGGAGCAGCGGCTCCCGCGACATCGCCGCCGCATGCTCGAGGACGTTGTGGAGCTCCCGGACATTTCCGGGCCAGGGGTAGGAGGCGAAAATCTCCCGGATCTCCGGCGACAGGCTCCGCTTCGGCTCTCCACCCTGCGTGGAAAGCTTCGCCAGGATCCAGTCCGCGATCGGGTCGATATCCTCCCTCCGGTCGCGCAGCGGGGGGATCCGGATCGGGATCACGTTGACCCGGTAGTAGAGGTCTGCGCGGAACTTCCCCTCCCCGACCAACTCCTCGATGTTGCGGCTCGTCGCCGCGATGACGCGGATGTCGACCAGCCGCGTGGCGGTCCCGCCGACCCGCTCCACCTCCTTCTCCTGCAGGGCGCGCAGCAGCTTCGCCTGCATCGGGTAGGGCATGTCGCCGATCTCGTCGAGGAAGAGGGTGCCGCCGTTGGCCAGCTCGAACTTCCCGGGCTTGCCTCCCCGCTTCGCGCCGGTGAAGGCTCCCTCCTCGTAGCCGAAGAGCTCCGACTCGAGCAGCTCCGCCGGCACCGCCGCGCAGTTCAGCTTGATGAACGGGCCGCTCCCCCGGGGTCCGGCGGCGTGGATCGCGTGGGCGAACAGCTCCTTCCCGGTCCCGGTCTCCCCCCGGAGCAGGACGGTCGAGTCCTTCCGCGAGGCCCGGAGCGCCTCGTCCTTGGCGGCGGCGATCGCGACCCCCTCCCCGACGATGTTCGCGAAGGTGTATCTCGATCCCCGCAGGTGGGTCAGCTCCTGTTCGTAGTACCGGACCTTCGACTCGAGGATATGGAGCTTCCCCGCCAGCTCGCGGAGCTGCTCGACATCCTTGAAGACCACCCGGCCGTACGCCCCCACGATCCGGTCCCCCTCCTTGAGCGGGATCCGGTTGACGATCACGTCCCTCCCCCGGACCTTCTGGCTCTCCCCCATCTCCGCAACCCCGGTCTGGGCGACGACGTGCATCCGGGTGTTCTCGATGACCCCGGTCACGTGGCGGCCGATCGCCTCCGCCACGGTGGTCCCGTTGAACTTCGCGTAGGCCTCGCTGATCATCGTGATCGCGCCCTGCGCGTCGACCACCACCATCCACTCGCCGGCCCCCGAAAGCACCTCCTCCAGCGTCCGAACGATCGTCTTCGTCGAGTCGAGCTCCCGGGAGACCTTCTCCATCTCGGTGATGTCCTGGAAGATCGAGGCGGCGCCGATCAGCTCTCCGTCCCGGAAGATGGGAGAGCGGTTCGTCAGGACGGTGCGGGAGCCGATCACCTGGGTGCGCCCCGCTTCCGGCTCCCCCGTGCGCAGGACGTCCACCAGCCCCGCGTTCGGGACGATCGCGAGGAGGTTCTTCCCCAGCGCCTCCTCCGGCGGAACCCCGAGGAGCCGCGAGGCGGCCGAATTGAAGACCACGATGTCTCCCGCCCGGTCGATCGCGACCACCCCGCTCGCCAGCGAGTCGAGAACGGTCCCGAGGATCGCCTTGCGCTCAGGCACGCGCCGCCCTCCCCACCGGGCAGGCCGCCTGGCAGGCGAAGCAGTAGTAGTAGTTCCCCGTCATGAAATTCTGCCAGAGCTCGAGGGAGACCTGGCTGCCGGTCATCTCCTTCCGCTTCTCGGGGGAAGCCTCGATCAGGTCCAGGAGGAACTTCCTCCAGGTGCGGTAGCCCCCGGAGAAGATCTTCTCCCCGCATTTCCGCTTGTCGATCCGCCCGCCGCCGGACAGCGCGCCCGCCGGACACGCCTCCACGCACCGGTTGCACCGGATGCACGGCGTCTCCGGAAGGGGCTCGCCGGGGGAGATCTCCGCGTCCGTCAACACCCCGCCGAACCGGGCCGCCGGCCCGAACTCCCGGGTCACGAGCAGGCCGCTCTCCCCGTACCCGCCGATCCCGGCCCGGACGCCCGCTTTCCTCCAGTCGACCGCTCCCTTCATCCCGTGCTTCGGCGGCGCCATGTCGATCGGGATGAACGCGGGGACCGCTACCGCCCGGTGCCCCTTCTGCTCCAGGCTGCGGGCGACGGCGTGCGACGCCCGCGCCGCCTCGTCGTATGCGTGAACCGTGTCGTACTGCGCCACCTGGACATCCGCCGACTCGATGGCGCTGCGCGAGTGCGGCACCGCGAGCACCACGACGGAGCGCGCACCGGGGAGGATCTTCCGGATCTCCTCCGCGTTGCCGGAAAGGTCCTCCGCCTTCGCCACCCCGCAGAGCGGGGCCCCGTGGCTGTCTGCGACCTCCGCCAGGACGGACAGGGAAACCATGGCTCACCTCCTTCCCTGGGAACGCCTTATTCTACCCGTTCTCCCCCGCCCAGCGGTAACCCTGGATCGTGGCGGAAGCAGCGACAGGGGGAGGCGCCCCTCCCGGCGCGGGGAAAGGGTTGCGCTATAATGGGAGCCCAGCCCATCGGGGAGGTCGACGGTAATGGCGGACAAAGGGGAGCGGGAGGTGCGGGCCGTCCTGGAAGCGCATGGGGTCGACGGGGAGATCCGCACCTTCGAGGAGTCGACCCACAACGCGGAACTCGCCGCGCGGGAGCTCGGGGTGGAGCTGGGTCAGATCGCCAACACGATCCTGCTCCTGGTCGACGGGGCGCCCGTGGTCGTGGTGATCTCCGGAGACCGGCGGATCGATTTCAAGAAGGTCAAGGCCCTTCGGGGAGGAAAAAAGGTGCGGCTGGCCGGTCCCGACGACCTGGTCACCCACACGGGGTTCGCCGTCGGCGCCGTCTCGCCGGTGGCGCTGCCCGCGGGGCTTCCGGTCTTCCTGGACGCCTCACTGCGCCGGTACGAAACGATCTACCCGGCCGCCGGGGAGACGAACAACATGTTCCGCACGACACCCGGGGAGCTGCTCTCCCTGTCCGGAGCCGTCGAAACCGACCTCGCCCGCTGAGCGGGCGCCGTTTCCGGCTCCGCCCGTGATGCGCCCCGTTCCGAGGGCTCAACTGCGTCACCCGCGAGCCAGGGGCCCCGGTTACCGGGGGAGCCTGCACCGGGCGCTTGGAGGACAGGGTGCGCCGGAGCGGAGGATGCGCCGGGAGGGGGTCGCCTCAGCTCTCGCCCTTGAGGATGCGGATCAGACGGGAGAGGTAGGTGGGGGTCAGCCCGAGGATCTCCGCGGCCTTCGTCTTGTTCCCCCCGGCGCTGCGGATCGCCCGCCGGATGATCGTCCGCTTGTGCTCCCGCACCGATTCGTGGAACCTCGTCTCCTCCGCCGAGGAGCCGCCCCCCGGATCCTCCATGTCCGCGAGCGCGAGGCAGAGGTCGGGCGGCGCGATCTCCGGCCCTTCGGCCAGGGCGACCGCCCGTCCGACGGCGTTCTCGAGCTCCCGGATGTTCCCGGGCCAGGGATATTTCTCGAGGATCTCGGCCGTCTCCCGGGAAAACCGCGCCGGGCCCACGCCGGTGTCCCCGCAGGCGCGGCGGAGGAAGAACTCCGCCAGCGGGAGGATATCCTCCCGCCGCTCCCGGAGGGGAGGGAGGTGGACGGGGATCCCGTTGATCCGGAAATAGAGGTCCTCCCGGAACCGTTTCCTCTCCTTGTCCCTGTGCAGCTCCCGGTTCGAGGCACAGATCAGACGGGCCTCGGCGGTGAGGGTTTTCACGCCGCCGACCCGCTCGAATTCGCCGTCCTGGAGCACCCGGAGAAGCTTCGTCTGCATGGGGGCAGGAATCTCCCCCACCTCGTCCAGGAAGAAGGTCCCGCCGTGGGAGAGCTCGAACCGCCCCGGCTTCGAGGTGGCAGCCCCGGTGAAGGCCCCCTTCTCGTACCCGAACAGCTCCGCCTCCCAGAGCGATGCGGGGATCGCGGCCCCGTTGATCTTGATGAACGGGCCTTCCCGGCGCGGGCCGATCCGGTGAATCGCCCGGGCGACCAGTTCCTTCCCGGTCCCGGTTTCCCCCGTGATGAGCACGGGAAGAGGAGACGCCGCGGCTTTCCCGATCACCTTGCGAACCTCCATCCAGGCGGGGGATCGTCCCACCATCCCGAACCACTCGTCGCTATGCCCTCCCCCGGCCCCTTCCCGGTCCGCGACCGCCGCCGTGCGGGCGGCGTTTCCCACCACGCGCAGCAGTTCCGCCTCGTCGAACGGCTTGGAGATGTAATCGAAGGCGCCCGCGCGGATCGCCTCCACCGCGTCTCCGATCGTCCCGTAGGCCGTGATCAGGATGACCGGCAGGTCGGGCCGAAATTCCCGGAGGCGCCGGAAGAGGGAGAGCCCGTCCATCTTCGGCATCCGGATGTCGGAGATCACCACGTCGGCCCGGTTTCCGGAAAGCCATTCGAGGGCGGCGGTGCCGTTCGGGGCCTCCTCCACTTCGTACCCTTCCCGGGCCAGCATCGCCTTGAGGACGCGCCGCAGATTCCGGTCGTCCTCGGCCACCAGGATCTTCCCGCTCATCGTCCGCCCCCCCGGGGAAACTTCACCGTGAAACGGCTCCCTTTCCCCGGCACGCTCTCCACGGTGATCGTCCCGCCGTTCTCCTCCACGATCCTGCGGCAGATGGCCAGCCCCATCCCCACCCCCCCCTCCCGGGTGGTGAAGAAGGGGCGGAACAGGTTCCGCCGGTCGGCCTCCGTGATCCCGCTCCCGGTATCCTCGACCGAGACCTTCGCCTGCCCGTCTCCGTCCTGGATCTGCACGAAGAGGTCCCCCCCGTCGGGCATCGCCTCGACCGCGTTCGTCAGCAGGTTGAACACCACCCGCTCGATCCCGGGGGGATCCGCGTTCACCAGGACCTCCCGCTCCCCGAAGTGGGACTGAAGGCGGACCTTCCGCGCCTCCTCCCCCTTCTCGCGGAGAAGCCGCTCCAGGGCCCGCTCCACCGGTTCGCGGAGGGAGATCTGCCGGGGCGGCCTGTCCTCCGGCCGGGCATACTCGAGGAACTCGGTCACCACGCTGTTCAGGCGGTCCGCCTCCTCGACGATGATGGAGAGGAACTCCCGGTCCTTCGGGACCGCCTCCCGGGAGAGATACTGGGCGGCCCCCTTGATCACGCCGACGGGGGTGCGCACCTCGTGGGCCAGCCCCGCCGCCAGTTCGCCGACGGTGGCGAAATGCTCCTTCCGGCGGATCCCCTGCTTCTGCCGGACATTCTCCACCGCGAGCCCGATCCCCTCCAGAAACGGGATCAAGAGTTCCATCTCCCGGAAGGAGGGGCGCTTCTCCTTCCACAGGAAGAGGGCGACGCCGACGAGTTCCCCCCGCAGGAAGATCGGGAAGGAGGCGTCCCAGGAATCCTCCCAGAGCGCGACGTCCCCAGCCCGCGACCCCCCGTGCTCGAGGAACCGGAGCATCGAGAAGCGCCGCGAGAAGCGGGAGAAGGCCCGCAGGTACTCGTCGGGGCGCACGGGAAGCACCCCGATCCCGTCATCGACCCCTCCCTCGGGGGCGATCCACAGGGAGGCCCGCGCGACGAAGGGGACTCCCCCCAGCGCCTCCTCCACCGTCCGGACGATCTCCCCGAGAGAGGAGCACTCGGGGAACCGCTTCGCGAACTCTCCGACCCACGCCTGGATTTTCCGCGACTCCCGGACGAGCAGTTCCGAGGAGATGCTTCCGAGCTTGCGCATCATCACGGGGTAGAAGGTGAGCAGGAAGAAGGAGATGAGGAAGATCCCCGCGAGCGGGAACCAGAAGGTGCGGCCGGAGACCAGCTCCAGCACCCCGAAGACCACGGCGAAGGCGAACACCTGGATGACCAGGATGATCGCACGTCCCACGATGTCGGGGAACTCGAAGAAATGGAGATGCAGGATCCCGGTCGCCATGAAGTAGAAAAAGAGCAGGACCGCGAAGGCGGCGATCGGCGGGAAGGCCACCCCCGTTCCCGGCAGGAAATTCATCGGCGCCACGAGGCTGGCGATCCCGCCGCCGACGAGCAGGAACTGGTACTTCTTCCGCTCGATCGAGGAAGGGTTCGCCCCGAAGCCGTGCCGGACCACGATGTAGAGCGAGAGTCCCAGGTAGGGGTAGATGTAGAAGAGGGCCGCGACGTTGTACCAGCGGGATTCGAAGAGCCGGTCGTCCAGCATCGCGAGGGCGAAGACGGCGCCGGTCCAGACCCCGGCGATAAAGAGAGTGGAGTACCAGCGGGGCCGCGTCGGCACCGCCGTCCCGGCATACCGGAGCACGAACGGCGGGATGAACATCACCCCGGCCAGGCTCACCTTGTGCCAGAAGGCGGAATCGAGCGTCTTCCAGAGGTACTCGGGAAAGCACCAGAGGAAGATCAGGAACGACAGGTCCGCGAAGGCGCAGGCCTCCCGGTCGTTCTTCGCCCAGACCCTCAGGTACCCCGCGATCGCCAGGGCCACGATCGCGGCGACCAGGCTTCCTTGCGAGTAGTAGTCCACGGGGCGGCGTCGTCTCCTGAAAAAAACGGGCTATGCAGGATCTTCCCTGGATAGCCCGGTACGATGATTTCGGATCGCGCGATCCGGCGCTACGTCAGCCGCGCCTCGGCCGCCTTCCAGTCGATGCTCTGGAAGAACGCCGCGATATAGTCCGCCTTCTTCAGCCCGTAGTCGGTCATGAAGGCATGCTCGAAGACGTCCAGTACCAGGATCGGCGAGGCGCCGGCCGGATGCCCCATGTCGTGCTCGTTCACCCAGCTGTTGAAGAACCTCTTCCCGACCGTGTCCTGGTAGAGGACCACCCATCCGATCCCGCGCATCGCTCCCGACGCCCGGAAATCGGCCTCCCACTTCTCGACGCTGCCGAACTCGGCCGCCAGCGCCTTGCCGAGCCGGCTTCCGGGGTCCAGCGTTCCCTTGCCGCCCAGGTTCCCGAAGTAGTACTCGTGGAGCCGCATGCCGTTCCACTCCCATCCGAACCGGCGCTTGATCTCCGCATACTCTGGGGTTCCGGTCTTTCCCTCCGCAAGCATCGCCCCGAGGGTGTCGATCGCCTTGTTCGTGTTCGTCACGTATCCCTCGTAAAGCTTGAAATGGTTCGTCAACAGGGTGTCGCTGAATCCTTTCATCCCGATCAGCTTTTTGTAATCCTTCGCGGCGTACGGCATCCTGCGCCTCCTTTCGCAACGACTCGGTGGGTATCGACGGCGGGAAATCCCGAAAATCGCTCCTTCCCTCTATTTTGCCTCAAGGCGGGGGAACGCGGGGGGTTTTTTTCAATAACATGCCCGCCCGGGAGCGCCGGGCGGGCGGGATGTCCGTTCCTGCGGGGCGACTCCGCTACTTCGCGCGCTTCTTCCGGCCCGCGGCGAGCTTTTCCGCCAGGCCGAGCTTTTGCGCGATCCTCTTCTTCGATTCGGAATATTTCCGCGCCACGAGCGGCGTTTTCGACGGGACGCCGAACTTCTTCCGGTATTCCTTCGGGGTCTGGTTGTGGGCGACCGCCAGATGCTTTTTCAGCGTCACGAACCCTTTTCCGCACTCCATGCAATAGACCTTGTCCGATCCGAACGCCGCATGCACCGGAATCGCCGGCTTGACTTCCCCGGTTCCCTCCGCCAAGGCATCCCCTTCCACGCCGACCAGGGAACTCAACTTCTGGAACACGGCCTGAATCTCGTCCAGAAGATCCTCCCGCTTCATCTCATTTACGGAAGCATGCGCCGATACTATTTCCGTCGTAAGCTCGATCAACACCTTCTTGTCCATACAATCCTCCGAAATAAAATTTGGAATACCTCATGATGATTCGGCAAGAAACGGATTGTCAAGATATATTCCGGAAGAAGAGAAAAGGATCCTCTGATTACTTGAGTCGGACCAGGGATTTTTACGGAAGCTGCCTGCCATCACCTCCGGAAAATCCCGGGATGGATCCTCCCGGGTCCCGCCTCACCCCTTTTGTCTGCGCCGCTCGGTCACCGTCTTTCCGCCGATCCCCCAGTTGTCGGTATCGACCTCCTCGATCACGACGATGGTGGTCTCGGGGTTCTTTCCCAGCACCTCCACCAGAACCTGCGTCATCCGGCGGATCACTTCCGCCTTCTGCTCGGCCGTGGCCCCTTCCCGGGTGATCTTCACGTTCACGTACGGCATGGCACGCCTCTCCTTTCCCGCGGGGTCCTTCAGAGAAACAGGAGGAGTTCCCCTCCTCCCG
>MGPV01000035.1 GCA_001797615.1 Deltaproteobacteria bacterium GWC2_65_14 | reverse complement strand
CCGCGATGCGCCCCGTCCCGAGGGCGCCTGGGTCGGCTACGCCGCCTCGGAGGGGGGCTTCGCTCCGACCGCCCTCCGCCCCCGGCTCATTCTTTTTATCTCCGCTCACCCCCCCATCCTTCGGCTGGCTCCGCCCGCGAGCCAGGTGCCCATTTCGGTTACTGCAGCGTCGGCGCGGGGGGGGCTAGTTCTTTTCCCTGGCCGCCTTCCCGGTCAGCGCCGCGGCCGCCGTCTCGGCATCCGCCTTCGCCTTCTCGAGGACATCGACGGCGTAGTCCACGTTGTGGACCCCCTTCCCGTAGAGCACGAGCAGGTAGTTGTACTCGGCGTCCCGGGCCGCCTGGACCGCCTTCCGGAGCTCCTTGTTCGAGGAATCGGCCGTGCGCGCGAGCTCCCGCACCTTCTCGACGGCGGGCCGGGTCTTGTCGAGCGCTTTCTTCACCGTGTCCTGCCACTCCCCGAGGACCCCCTTGTAGTCCTCTCCGTGGCATCCCAGGCAGGCCGTCTCGGAGGCCTTGAAGGTCTGCCCGAGGAACGGCACCGTCGACTCCGCCATCTTCGGGACGAGGTGGCATCCCACGCAGTCCACGTTTGCGATAAACATGCCGCTCGGCCTGTTCGCCACGCCGCGGGCGCCGATCCCCATGTAGAGCTGCTTCTGGATGTTGTGCTTCTTCTCGTGGCAGATCGTGCAGTCGTACTGGAGCGGCTCGACGGAAGTCTTCACCGCGTGCTTGATCTCCTCGTGGCAGCGGGTGCACTCGATCTTGTGGTCGGTCACATGCGTTTTGTGCATGAAGTCGGTGTCGGCGTAGAAGGCGATCCGGCCCGGCTCGTTGTGGCACTGGAGGCAGCGGTCCTTCTTCGCCTCCCCGGCCCCCTGGATCGCCTCGAGGTGGCAGTTCTGGCAGGCCACGTGGCGGGTTCCCACGAACTCCTTGTGGTTGAAGGTCGCCCCCTCGAGCTGGATGTCCCCCTCCGGGGCGGAATGGCAGTTGCCGCAGCCGCCGATCGGGTTCTCCATCCGTCCGAGCTTCGTCCCCTTGAAGTGGCAGAGGAAGCAGGTGCTTTCGGTCACCTCCATGTGGTTCCCGACCACGATCTGGCTGTGGCAGCTGGTGCACCGGAGCTTCTTCCCCCGCTTCATGTCGCCCAGGTGCGGCTTGTGGTCGAACTTGATCCCCCGCTTGAAGGTGACCTGTCCCTGCAGGAGGCGGGTCTCGTGGCACCCTCCCCGCAGGCAGGAGGAGTCGTCGATCTCGGCGTACGGCTTGGAGCTGTAGGTCCGCGTGACGTACTTGACCACCTGGGTGAGCGCCTGGACCTTCAGGATCATCTTCTCCCGCACCTCCGGCGGGTAGTGGCAGTCGACGCACGGGACATGGTTGTGGCTGGAGGTCTTCCACGCCTGGTAGTAGGGCTTCATGATATGGCAGCTGGCGCAGAAGTAGGGGCTGGTGGAGAACTCGAACATCCCCACGGAGAAGATCAGGCCCAGGATGCCGAGGAACCCGAGAAACTTGAAGAAGCGGGGCTGCAGGTGGACCTGGTCCTGCTTCCCCTTCGGGAAATGCATCCCGATCTTTTCAAGGGCGCTTTCCGTGCGGGATCTCTCGTGTCCCTCCGGCGTGCCGGGGGGTTTTTCCTGCTCGTCCATCATGCCTGCCTTTCGTTCCCTGGAATGGCTGCGGGTTGCAAGACAACGGGGGACAATTCTATCCGCGCTCCCCCGGCCGGTTCAACCGCTTTTCTCCCCGCCGGCGGCCGGAGGGGGATTGTTCGGGAGGAGGGCGAGCCGGATCCCGAGGAGAACCGCGATCGTCAGCAGCATCCCCACCCCGTAGAGGGCGACCGATTTCCGCTGCCGGGCCTCCTCCCGGATCGCGTCCACCTCCCCCCGGGCCTTCCGGAGGTAGGCTTCCGCCTGGTGGATCAGGGGGAGGACCCGGTCGAGGGAAACGGCGTGGAACGCCGGCTCGATCTCGATCATCTTCGTCCGGGCGTTGTCCACATCCTCCTTCAGCCGGTCGACGTTCCGGCCGGCCCTGGAGGCCTCCTCCAGCTCCTTCCCGATCGCCGCCATCGTTTCCTCCAGCGGCTTCATCAGGTCCCGGAGAGTTCCGGCGAATTCCAAGGCGGCGCTTCCCGGCTCATGGCACGAGCCGCACTCCCCCGGTCCTGTGCCCGAAAGGACCTTGAGCGAGGGGTTCCGGTTGGAGTGGTTTCCATGGCAGGACACGCAGCGGGGCTCCCCCGCCTCCTGGATCGCCCGGAAATGGGGACCCTCCCGGAAGTAGCCCGCCACGACCCCGTGGCAGTTTCCGCAGACGTTGGCGATCTCCGCGACCCCGGGCGGCGTGGCGCCGTGGACCCCGTGACAGGTCGCGCAGTTCGGCGCGATGGAGGGGTTCTTCCCCGGGATCTTCCCGGCCAGGATCCGGCCGTGGACCCCGTTCCGGAAATCCTCGAGCTGGCTGACCGGGATCCCGTAGGGCTTCATCATCTCGCTGTCCGCGTGGCACTTGCCGCAGGTCGCGGGCACGTTGGAACGGAAGACCGGCGATTGCGGGTCGCTCTTCCTGCGGATGTCGTGCTTCCCGTGGCAGGAGGTGCAGACCGCCGTCCGGGGGTCGTTCTTTCCGTAGAGGAGCCTGCCGTGCACGCTGGTCTTGTACTCGGCGAACTGGTCGGTCGTCAGGTTGTACTGGCGCATCCGGGAGATGTCGGAATGGCAGCCGGCGCAGAACTGCGGGATCTCCCGGTGCTTCGGCTTTCCCCGGAACCCGTGCCGGGGAGACATCCCCTCCTCGCCGGGAAGCAGGGGATTTCCCCCGTGGCAGGTGACGCAGGTGACCCCCGCCTCCCGGTGCACGCTGGTGAGGTGCTCCTTGGCCGGGCTCCCTAGCCTTCCCCCGAGCCGGTCGTGGCAGGAGAAGCACTGGTTCACCCCCCCCTGGGCCGTCGCAGCGGCCGGATGCGACAGCCACAGCGCGGCCGGAAGCAGCGCAAGCGCGAGCCTTCCCGCGAACCGGAACCCCCGAGTCACGAAAAGAATCCCCAGACCGTCATGATCAGGAAGAGGAAGACCACGGCGATCCCCGCACGGATCGCCACCGGCCTGCGGGAGGGATGCCTCTCGGGATTGCGGTCCCAGAACGGCAGGAACCAGAGCACCATCGCCCCGAGACCCTGGGCGAGGACGCCGAACACCTTCGGCGCCCAGGGCCCGAGGAAGGCGAGCATCTCGGACACCTTCAGGAACTGGTATGCGCCGAGGAAGTACCAGGAGGGCTTCACATACTCGGGGGTGTCGAACGGATCCGCCTTGGGGATCGTCGGGGGCGGCGCGAGCGAGGAGAGCAGCACGAGCAGGGCGAGAACGACCGCCGCCTGGATCATCTGGCGGAGGAAGTGGTTCGGGAAGAACGGCTCGCTCCCGAACCGGAAGCGGGCTCCCGGCGTCTCCGGAGGGGACTTGTCGGATCGTTCCATCGGGTCCGGCTCCTATAGCGGATCGGCGATACCCTGCCGCCGGATCATCAGGAAATGAAGGACCAGGAACAGGAGCATGAGCGCCGGGAGGATCACGACGTGGAACGCAAAAGTTCGTGTGAGGGCGAGCTGGCCGACGACGTCCCCCCCCCGGACGAAATATTTCAGCGTGTCCCCGACGACGGGGATCGCCGACATGCTGTCCGTGCCGACCGTGGTGGCCCAGTAGGAGATCTGGTCCCACGGGAGAAGGTATCCCGAAAAGCCGAACGCCAGGGTGAAGAGCAGCAGCAGCATCCCGTTCACCCAGGTGATGTCGCGGGGGGGGTGATAGGCGGCCGTGAAGAAGACCCGCATCATGTGGAGGAACACCGTCGCGATCATCAGGTTCGCCCCCCACAGGTGCATTCCCCGGATCAGCCATCCGTAGGGAACCTGGTTCGTGATCTCGACGACGCTCCGGTAGGCCTCCGCCGTCGTCGGGCGGTAATACATCAGCAGGAGCAAACCGGTCACGACCAGGACCAGGTAGAGGATGAAGGCGATCCCGCCGAGGCAGGCCAGCAGGTTGTTCTCCAGCCGCGTCCGGTAGAAGCCGACCGGCTTGTCCATCTGCCGCTTCACCGCCTCGGGGAAGGGGAGGCGCTCGTCGAGCGCCCCGTAGAGGAAGCCCACCAGCGAGAAGAGGTTGAACATCTCCCGCAGTACGGTGCGCTTCTCGAACTCCTTCCGCTCCGCCGCCTCCGCGTCCCGCTTCGGCCCGTCCATCGCCTCCCGTTCTCCCGGCCGGTCCGTCATGATCCCACCACGATCTGCCCGCCCACGGTCCGGACCGTGTAGGAGGCCAGGGGGCGCGGCGCGACCCCTCTCCGCACGTTCCCGCTCATGTCGAAGATCGACTCGTGACAGGGGCAGTCGATCACTCCCTCCCCCTTGTATTTCACGAGACAGCCGAGGTGGGTGCAGACGGCCGAGAGGGCGACCACCCGGTTCTGCTCCCGGATCACCAGGACCGGCTCCCCCTCGATGGCGACGACCCGGGACTGCCCCACCAGCATCTCCTCGAGCGGAATCCCCACGTGGTCCCTCCCCCCGGGCTTGTTCCGGGGCGGCCAGAGGAACCGGAAGAGGGGATAGAGGAGCGAGGCGGAAAAGACCGCGGTCACCGCCCCCATCGCGACGGAGAGGAACCTCCGCCTGCCGGCGGGCGGATCGGAGGGGATGGGAATGGATGTTTCTTCCATGGGGCTCGTGTCCTTGCGCTGCGGAGGAATCAGTTTTCGATGAAGATGTCGTACTCTTCGTGGCTCATCAACCCCTCCAGTTCCTCGGGGTCGTGGATTTCCGCCTCGATGAGCCACCCTTTCCCGTACGGGTCGACGTTGATGAGCGAGGGATCTTCCAGGACGTTCTCGTTCACTGCCCGCACGGTTCCCGACACCGGGGAGAGCAGCTCGACGACGGTCTTCTGCGACTCCAGCTCCCCCACCGGATCTCCGGGCTCGACGACCTTCCCGGGCTCGATCAGGGTGACCGAGAGGATCTCGCCGAGCTGCTCCTCCGCATACTCGGAGAGGCCGATCCGGCCGGTCTCCCCCATCTCCAGGACCCAGAGATGATCCTCGGAAAATTTCAGTTCGGACTCTTCCGCCATAGGACATTTATAGGGACGGGTCGGACCGATGTCAACCGTCGCGGGGAATTTCCACCGCCGACTTTCCCAGCACGGCGAGGGCGGTCTCCACCTTGCCGAACGGGGCGCTTACCTGGAGCCCGCTCACGCGGGGCAGGATCCGCTCGATCGTCTCCCGGGCGATCTCGATCCCGGTCCGGTGGCCCTCCTCCCGGGTCCGGCAGCGCGCCATCCGGTCGAGGATCTCCCGCGGAACCACCACCCCGGGGACCTCGTTGTTCATGAACTCGGCGTTCTTGAAGCTGGCCAGCGGCCAGACCCCCGCGATCACCGGGATGCGGCGGGAGGCTCCTTCCACCCGGTCGAGGAAGCGGAAGAGCGCTTCCGCGTCGAACACCGGCTGGGTGATCGCGAACTCCGCCCCCGCGTCGATTTTTCGGTAGTACCGCTCGATCTCCCGCTCCATCTCCACCGCGCAGGGGTTGGCCCCCACGCCGATCAGCAGGCCCGTAGGGGGGGAGATCGGGTTTCCCCCGATGTCGTAGCCCCGGTTCAGGTTGGAGGCCACCCGGGTCAGGCCGATGGCGTCCACGTCGAACACGCCGGTCGCCTCCGGGTAGTCCCCCAGCTTCGGGGGGTCCCCCGTGATGATCAGGAAATTCGCCAGCCCTACCGCGTAGCCTCCCAGCAGGTCCGACTGCATTCCGATCAGGTTGCGGTCCCGGCAGCAGTAGTGGAGGATCGGCTCGATCCCGACCTCCCGCAGGATGGTCAGGGCGGAAATCATCGGGGAGACCCGGGCGCTGGCCCTGGGCCCGTCGGGCATGTTGATCGCGTCCACCCCAGCCTCGGCGCACCGGCGGACTTTCGCGAGCATGTCCGACATGTCGGAGGAACGGGGGGGGACGATCTCCACCGAAGTGACCTTCTCCCCGTCGCAGAGCTTGCGCGCCAGCCGGGATTTCTCCCGGGTGGGGACCTGCTCGACCCGGATCTCTTCCCGCGCCACGGGGCGGACCTCGATATGCCGCTTTACCCCGGACAGCGTCTTGATGGCCCGGGCGGCCATCCGGATGTGGGCCGGCGTGGTGCCGCAGCATCCCCCGACACCGCGCACCCCCAGTTCGATATATTTCTTCGCGTACTCGGTGAAGTACTCCGGACTGGTGAGGTAGATCATCCGTCCGCCCACGTCCCGGGGGAATCCGGCGTTCGGCATCACCACGACCGGCTTGGTGGTGGCGGAGAGGACGGAGGGAAGGGCGTCGAACACTCCGACGGGACCGGTCCCGCAGTTGATCCCCACGGCGTCCACGTCCGCATTCGCGGAAAGGGATTCCGCCATGCTCTCCGCGAGGGTTCCCAGGGCGGTCTCCCCCCGGTCGTTCACCATGAAGGAGGCCAGGACCGTCAGGCCGAACCGCCGGGCCGCGCGCGCCGCGAGGAGAAGCTCGGAGAGCCCGGTGAAGGTCTCCAGCACGACGAGATCCACCCCTTCGGCTGCCAGGGCACCGACCTGCTCGGCGAAGGACGCTTCCACCTCGTCGGCGTGCCCTTCCAGGAGGATCTGCCCCGTCCGGATGCAGGGGCCCACGGCCGCCGCGACGTAGGCGGAATCCCCGGCGACCTCACGGGCGATCCGGACCCCCTCCCGGTTGATCGCTTCCACCCTGTCCCCCAGCCCGTATCCCCGCAGGGCGATCCGGTTCGCGCCGAAGGTGTTCGTTTCGATCACCTCGGCCCCGGCCTCCAGGTATTCCTGGTGGATCTGGCGGACGATCTTGGGGTTCGACAGGCAGAGCTCGTCGAAGCAGGCGTTGAGGAACACTCCCCGTTCGTAGAGCATCGTCCCCATTGCCCCGTCGAAGATCAGGGGGGTCTCCCTCATCCGGTCCAGGATCGTCTGCATCGGTTACTCCATCGGGTCGAAGCTCGATTTGGTGACGTAGCAGATGGGGCAGATCCACCCGTCCGGGAGCGCTTCGAAGGGGGTGCCGGGCGGGATCCCGCCGTCGGGGTCCCCGGCGGCGGGATCGTACACGTAGCCGCAGTTCGTGCAGATGTATTTCCCCACCGATCCTCCCTCCGGCGACCCATTATATCCGGTCATACGGAGAAATATTTCGCCTGGGGGTGGTGCGCCACGATCGCCGAGGTGGTCTGCTCGGGGACCATCTCCATGCTCTCCGTCAGGGTCACCCCGATCTCCTCCGGGCGCAGCAGCGCGAAGACGTCCCTGTGGGCGGACAGGTCCGGGCAGGCGGGGTAGCCGAACCCGTACCGGGACCCCCGGTACTCCTGGACGATGTAGCCGTACCCCCCGGGATCCACCGGGTTTTCTCCGCCGATCCCCATCTCCCCCCGCATCCGCTCGTGCCAGTACTCGGCGAGGGCGTCGGTGAGCTCCACGCTCAGGGCGTGCAGCATCAGGTAGTCGTGGTACCGGTCGCCCTCGAACAGCTCCCGGGTCGCCTCCCCGACCCGCTCCCCGACCGTCGCCACGAAGAAGGCCGCGACGTCCCCCCCTTCCCGTTCCGTACGGAAATAGTCGGCGATGCACAGGTGGGGGGGGTCCGCCTGGCGGGGGAAGGGGAAGCGGTGCTCGCTCCCCTCGTCTCGGACCACGACGGCGTCCCCCTCCGAGTGGCAGCGGAAGTACCCGTAGGCCACTTTCGGGAGGATCAGCCGCTCTTCGATGCACCGCCGCTTCAGCCGCTCGTAGAGGGGGCGCACCGTCTGTTCGACCAGCTGCCGGTACTCTTCGGCGCTTATCTTTCCCCGTCGGTATCCCCACCGGCCCCGGAACAGCGCCTGCTCGTTCACATACGGGAAGAGGAGCGACGGGTCGATCTCCGGGATCCGGCGGGCCCCCAGGAACGGCGGATCGGGGACCGGGACATCCCGCGCGATCGTCGCCTCCTTCCGGCCCGGCACGACGGCCCGCTCCGCCGGCGGCGACCAGGTCGTGGATCGGAGGGTTCCCGCCTCGAGCTCCCGCATCGCCGCGAGACCGGCGAAGGCGTCGGCGCAGTAGACGACCGGCCCCCCGTACCCCGGGACGCACTCCTGGGCCACGAACTTGTCCGTGAGCGCGGCGCCTCCCAGGAGGATCGGGACGGAGAGGCCCGATTCGCGGTATTGCGGCAGACTTTCCTTCATCACGATCGCCGACTTGACCAGGAGCCCGCTCAGGCCGATCACATCCACCTTGTGCTCCCGGGCCTTCTCGAGGATCACCTCGGCGGGCACCTTGATCCCGAGGTTGACCACCCGGTACCCGTTGTTCGAGAAGATGATGTCCACCAGGTTTTTCCCGATGTCGTGCACATCCCCGGCCACGGTGGCCAGCAGCACCTTCCGGCCGCTCTCCCGGTCGCTCTTCTGCAGGTACGGCTCGAGGAAGTCCACGCTCTTCTTCATGACCTCGGCGGACTTGAGGACGAAGGGGAGCAGCATCTCCCCGCGTCCGAACAGCTCTCCCACGTGCCGCATCGCAGGGACGAGGATCTCGTTGATCACCGACACGGCGGGGCGCCGGGAGAGCAGGACCGGCAACAGGTCCTCGAGCCCCTCCTTGTCCCCGGAGACCACCTTGGCGGCCAGCCCCTGCTCGGCCGGCTCCCCCGTCCGCTTCACTCCCCCGTCCGCGGGCCTCTCTTCCTTCTCCCCGGCGAAATGGGCGAGGAACGACTCCAGGGGGGTCTTCCCCTCCTCCCGGGGGCGGTCGTAGATCAGGTCGAGGCAGACCTCGCGGTCCTCCCCGGGGACCTGCGCGAGCGGCAGGATCCGGGCCGGGTCGACGATGGCGGCGGTGAGCCCCGCCTCGACCGCCTCGTGAAGGAAGACCGAGTTCATCGCCTTCCGGGAGGGGGGGGAGAGCCCGAAGGAGATGTTGCTCACCCCGAGCAGCGTGAAGGAGCCCGGAAGCTCCGCCTTCGCGCGCCGGACCGCCTCGAGGGTCTGCGCCGCCGCGTCGCGCAGCCCGGACTCCCCGGAGCCGATCGTGAAGGTCAGCATGTCGAAGAAGAGGTCGGAGGGGCGAAGCCCGTGGTCGTTCACGGCCCGGTCGTAGATGGAGCGTGCCACCGCGATCTTCTCGTCCGCGGTCATCGCCATTCCCTCGGGGCCGATGGCGAGCGCCACGACCGCCGCGCCGTATTTCTTCGCCAGCCGGCAGACCCGGTCGAGGGTCTTTCCTCCGTCCTCCAGGTTCACGGAGTTCACGAGGCACCGGCCCGGGTGGGCCCGGAGGGCCGCCTCGACGCACTCGGGCGATGTGGAGTCGATCACGGTGGGGATCCGCATGGAGCCGGCGAAGAGGCGGGTCATGGAGGTGAGATCGGCCTTCTCGTCGCGCCCCACGAACGCGGTGCAAAGGTCCACGGCGTGGGCCCCTTCGTCCACCTGCTCGAGAGCGATCCGGAGGGCCCCCTCGAAGTCGTCCTCCAACAGCCGCTCCCGGAATCGGCGGGAGCCGTTCGCGTTCGCCCGCTCCCCCACGAGCATCGGGGGGATCTCCTGGACGACCTCCACGGACTGGTAGAGGCTGGAGAGGGAGGGGATCCACCGGGGCTCCCGGGGAGGCGGGCCCGCGGCGGGAAGCGTTTCCACCAGGCGGCGGATATGCTCCGGCGTGGTCCCGCAGCATCCCCCGACGATGCTCACCCCCTCCTCCACCACGAATTCCCGCATCTGGCGGGCGAACTCCTCCGGGGAGAGGGGATAGATCGTCTGCCCCCCCTCCACCTGCGGGATCCCGGCGTTCGGGATGACCGAGATCCTCCCCGGCCACCGGCGGCTCAGGAAGCGGACATGGGAACGCATACGCTCCGGCCCGGTCGCGCAGTTTACGCCCAGGGAGAAGACCGGGAACGGCTCGATCGCAGCCGCAGCCGCGGCCAGGTCGGTGCCCACCAGGAGCGTCCCGGTGTTCTCCACGGTCAGCGACACCAGGACGGGGATCTCGCGCCCCAGCCGTTCCAGCTCCTCGAAGCAGGTCACGAGGGCGATCTTCACCTGGAGGAGGTCCTGGCAGGTCTCGAACACGAGGAGGTCGACCCCCGCCTCCGCCAGGGCGCGGACCTGCCCGGCGTAGGCGGCCGCCAGCTCCTCGAATCCGATATGCCCCAGCGAGGGGAGCTTCGTCGTCGGCCCGATCGACCCGGCGATGTAGCCGCGCCCCCCCTGCGCGGCGATCGCATCCCGGGCGATCCGGACGGCCGCGCGGTTGATCTCCCCTGCGCGGTCGGCCAGGCCGTACTCCGCCAGGACGACGGCGTTCGCCCCGAAGGTGTTCGTCTCCAGGACGGTCGCGCCGGCGGAAAGGAACGACGTGTGGAGGGCGAAGATCGCCTCCGGCGCCGAGAGGTTGAGGACCTCGTTGCACCCCTCCTGCCCGGCCCACGCGGATTCCGGCAGATCCATCGCCTGGATGTTCGTGCCGCACGCGCCGTCGAAAATCAGGATCTTCTCGTCGGAAACCGCCACCGGAACCCCCCGGTCCTTCCGGATCTCCCGCCTCCGTGTGGGGGCGAGTAAGTGGCCCATACTACAAGGGGAATCTCCTCATGTCAAACAGGTCCCCTTTTGTCTTGACTTGGCGAAAGGTTTCCTGATATGAGTGTGGTGTACTTTGTATACGGTATACACTCTGCACGGTGGACTCCGAATCATCCCGGCCTTCCGGCGAACTCCCCGACTTCTGGCCGGAGCCGGTTCGCTGTAGGATAATGGTCTCCTCTTCAATGCACCATCCACTCGAAAGGGGGTAGGCGGCATGGCGAAAGTGGCGGAGAAGACGACACTGAAAGAGAAGCTTTTCGAAAAGATCCAGGCGCAGCGTCCCCGTACCACCAAGCTTGTCAAGGAGTTCGGAAAGGTCCTCATCGACCAGGTCACCATCGAGCAGTGCATCGGGGGCGCGCGGGACGTCCGCACCCTCGTGACCGACATCTCCTACCTGGATCCCCAGGAGGGAATCCGGTTCCGCGGGAAGACGATCCCAGAGACCTTCGCCGCGATGCCCAAGGTCCCGGGCTCCGAGTACCCCTACGTCGAGGGGTTCTTCTATTTCCTGATGACCGGCGATGTCCCGACGATGGAGCAGACCCTGGAGGTCGTGGAGGACTTCAAGGCCCGCTCCCGGGTCCCCCAGTACGTGTTCGACGTCCTGCGCGCCATGCCCCGCGACACCCATCCGATGACGATGTTTTCCGCAGCCATCCTTTCGATGCAGCGGGATTCCCTTTTCGTGAAGCGGTACAACGAGGGGATGAAGAAGACCGAATACTGGGACCCGATGTACGAGGATGCCTGCAACCTGATGGCGAAACTCCCGACGATCGGCGCCTACATCTACCGGATGAAGTACAAGGGCGACGTCCCCATCGCCCCGGACCCGAAACTCGACCTGGGCGGCAACTTCGCCCACATGATGGGGGTCGGCAAGCCCTACGATGACGTGGCCCGGATGTACTTCATCCTCCACTCCGACCACGAGTCGGGCAACGTGTCGGCGCATACCGCCCACCTCGTGGCTTCGTCCCTGTCCGACTGCTTCTACGCCTATTCCGCCGCCATCAACGGTCTCGCCGGGCCTCTCCACGGGCTGGCGAACCAGGAAGTGCTCGGATGGTGCCAGGGCGTGTTCCAGAAGCTGGGGGGCAAGCTCCCCACCGAGGAGGAGCTCAAGAAGTTCCTATGGGACACCCTGAACAGCGGGCAGGTCATCCCCGGGTACGGCCACGCGGTGCTGCGCAAGACCGACCCGCGGTATATCTCGCAGATGGAGTTCTGCCTGAAGCACCTGCCGGACTACCCCCTGTTCAGGCTGGTCAACATGATCTACAAGGTGGCCCCGGGCGTCCTCATGGAGCACGGCAAGGCGAAGAACCCGTGGCCGAACGTCGACGCGCAGTCCGGCGTCATCCAGTGGTACTACGGCGTTGTCGAATACGACTTCTACACCGTTCTCTTCGGCATCGGCCGGGCCCTGGGCGTGCTCTGCAACCTCACCTGGGACCGCGGGCTGGGCTACGCGATCGAGCGGCCGAAGTCGGTCACCACGGAGATGCTGGAGAAGTGGGCGGCCGAAGGAGGCCGGAAGCTTTCCTAGACCGATCTCCGGGGAGATTCCCTGTTGCCGGGGGCGGGAGGTCCGCCCCCGGCTTTTTTTTAATCTGGACATGCGACGGGATCTTCCGGAAACTTCCCGGAAGCGGGATGGAACCTGTTCGGGACGAGGGGTGTCTAGTTCTGGGGGCCGGGCTGCGGCGCGCAGCCGGCGCAGGAACCGATGACGAGCAGATCCACGAAGTCGACCGTGGAGACACGCTCTTGATCCCAGTCCGACGCCCCCAGGGATGGGGGAAGGGGAAGGTCGGTCATCCCATTGCATTGCCTGCAGTGAAAATGGGCGTGGGGGTGGCTGTTGCAGTCGAACCGGGACGATGACTCGTTGTGCGGACGGATCTCCCGGGCGAGGCCCTGGCCCCGGAGGAAATTCAGGTTCCGGTACACCGTCCCCAGGCTGATGTTGGGCAAGGTCTTGCGCGCCTCATGGTAGATCCCTTCGGCGGTGGGGTGGGCCTTGGTCTGCCGCAGGATATCGAGGATGACGGCCCGCTGCCGGGTGTTCCGGGATTTTATTGCCGGGGGCTCCATTTCACTGCGTATCCTATTTTTAAACCGGAATAAATGTCAAGAAGATTGAACGTCCTATAGGATTAGGATATATAAGAGGGAAATCATTCACGGGAGGTACCCTTCCTGATGGCTGTTCCGGGGTTCCCGATCCCCGTGGTCTCCGCGGCCGCGGGCCTGTTCGACACACGCGTGTTTCAGCATGTCCTCCTCGCGGGACCCATCGTCAAGTTCGTCCTGCTCCTGCTGATCCTGTTTTCCGTCGTTTCCTGGGCGATCATCTTCCTGAAATACCGCCTCTTCAAGGGGATCGACCGGGGGCAGGGGGAGTTCGTCAAGGCCTTTGCGGAGGGGAAGAACCTGGCGTCCCTCTTCGACCTGTCGGAAAAATCGGAAAAAACCCCGATATCCCAGGTCTTCCGGGCCGGCTACCTGGAACTGATGAGGATCCAGCGGGGCCGGGGGGCGGGGGCGCCCGTGGTCTCCGGAGCGATCCCCCTGGACAACGTGGAACGGGCGATGCGAAAGTCGGCGAACGAGGAGATTGCGCTGATGGAGACCTACCTTCCCTTCCTGGCCACCACGGGGAGCGCCACTCCGTTCATCGGGCTCTTCGGTACCGTGTGGGGGATCATGAACGCCTTCTCCGGGATCGCCACCACGGGGAGCGCTACCCTGGCGACGGTCGCGCCGGGAATCGCGGAGGCGCTGATCGCCACCGCGGCCGGGCTGGCCGCGGCGATCCCGTCGGTCATAGCCTACAACTATTTCGTGAACCGGGTCCGAACGGTCGCCACGAGGATCGACAGCTTCTCCATCGAGTTCGTCAACTTCCTCGAGCGCAACGTCGACAAGGTGTGAGCCGATGGCCTTCTCGAACGGAAACGGGGGGGGGCGGAGGATGATGGCGGAGATCAACGTCACTCCGCTGGTCGACGTCATGCTCGTGCTCCTCATCATCTTCATGGTCACCGCGCCGATGCTGACGCAGGGGGTGGATGTGAATCTCCCCCAGGCGAACGCCAAGGCGCTGAAGGCGGAGGAGGAGCGCCTCGTCATCACCGTGGACGCGAACAGCCGGATCTTCATCGGGGAGCAGCCGGTGGAATTCAACCGGATGAGCAGGGCTCTCAAGGCCATCGTGGAGCGCCGGCAGGACCGGCAGGTATTCTTCCGGGCGGACAGGGCCGTCCCGTACGGGTTCGTGGTGAAGGTCATCGCGGAGGTGCGGAACGCCGGCATCGAGAAGCTCGGGATGGTCACGGAGCCTCTGGAGCGGTAGGGGAGACGGGATGTCCTCCCTGGCCGTGGACCCGATGGACCGGTTGATGCAGAGGATGCTCGTCCTTTCCGCCGGGCTTCACCTGCTCGGCCTGCTGTTCGGCGTGGCCTGGGCGGCCTGGGTTTACGCCCCCGCGAGGTTCATCCCGGTCGCGGTGGTCGACCTCGTGGGCGGCGCCGACTTCGCCGCCCCGAAACCTTCCCCGCCGCTGGCGTCCGCGAAAGAGCATTCCGCTCCGGCTCCCGCGGCGAAGGCGGAACCATCGCGAAAAAGTACGCCGGCGAAGGTCCCTTCGCGGGAGGCTCCGGACACCGGGTCGCTGTCCGAGCGGATCCGGAAGATGCGGGAGGAGCAGAGCTCCTCCGACCGGGTGCGGGAGGCGGTGGGGACGCTCCGGAAGGAGAAGGCGGCCCGGAGCGCGGTCCGGCAGATCGGCGAGCGGGTGGCCCACCGCGTGGACTTGTCCGGGCTGCGTCCCGCTCCACGGGCGAAGACCCCGGCCGGGACGGGGGCCGTCATCGGAGGGGCGGCCGGAACGAGCCGGGTCCCTCCCGAGACGCTGGCTTACTTCCGGGAGCTCGACGAGAGGATCCGGTCGAACTGGACGGTTCCCGAGCTGGCCCCGTCGGATTCCCGGAACCTGATCGTGCAGATCCGCATCACTATCGAACAGGACGGAAAGGTGTCGAACGTGCGCATGGAGAAGACATCCGCCAACAGCTATTTCGACGATTCGGTGCTGCGCGCCATCCACAAGGCGAGCCCCCTGCCCGTTCCCCCGGAACAGCTGCGAGGGACCGAGGATCACTACGAGATCGGGTTCCGGTTCTTCGGGGGAGGGGAGACCTCGTGAGGAAGTTCGCCGCCGCCCTGCTGTTCGCGCTCCCCGTCCTGCTCACTCCGGCCCTCTCCCGGGCGATCCTCTACATCGACATCAACGCACCCGGCGGCAAGCGGATGCCGGTCGCACTCCCGGACCTCTTCCGGGAAGGCGGCGACCCCTCCCTCGCCCGCGAGATCCCCGAGACCATCGCGAACGACCTGATCATGACGGGGCTCTTCGACGTGATCCACCGGGATGCCTACCTGGAGCGGATCGGGCCCTCCCACTTCGGAGGGAAGTCGATCTCCTTCCCCGACTGGAAGCTGATCGGTGCGGAGGCGGTGGTGATCGGGAAGGCGGAGGTCCGCGGGGAGCAGATCACCGTCGAGATGCGCCTCTACGACTCCACGCTGGGAAACCTGATGGCGGGCAGGAGGTACACCGGACCCCGGGACCGGTACCGCAAGATCGCCCACAAGTTCGCGAACGAGGTGCTCTACGCCTTCACCGGGGTCCGCGGGATCTTCGATACGGAGATCGCCTTCTCCGCGAGGCCGCTGGGCGGACGCGGAAAGGAGATCTATATCGTCGGGCTCGACGGGAAGGAGCACAGGAAGGTCACGGACAACCGGAGCTTCAACCTCTTCCCCCGGTGGTCGCCCGACGGAGGGCGGATCGCGTTCACCTCCTTCCGGACCGGGGTGCCCCAGATCCATCTGCTGGACCTGTCGCAGGGCACCGACCGCGTCCTGATCCGCTACGGGAACTCCAAGTCGCCGGGCTCCTTCTCCCCGGACGGCAAGCACCTGTTCGCCACGCTGAGCCTGGAGGGGAACTCCGACATCTACCGGGTGCCGCTGGCGGGGGGAGACCCGGAGAAGGTGGCGGAGGGATGGGGAATCGAGGTGTCCCCGACCGTCGCCCCCGACGGCGGGCGAATCGCCTTCGTGTCGGACCGGACCGGATCTCCGCAGGTGTATGTGAAGGAGATCGGCTCCTCCTCCGAGCTTCGGGTCTCCCGCGCAGGGTCCTATTCGACCTCCCCCTCCTGGGCTCCCGCCGGGGACAGGATCGCCTTCACCTCGCTGTCGGAGGGGAAGTACTCGATCTACACCGTCCGGCCGGACGGGACCGACCAGCGCGAGGTCGTTTCGGGGAACGGCGACTGCATCGACCCCTCCTTTTCCCCGGACGGGAGGTACCTGGTTTACACCTTCCGGAAAAAGGGCTATTCTGAGTTGAAAATCATCTCCGTGACGGGCCGGGGGGAGAGGGGCCTGTTCAACGGTCTTCCCGATGTAGGGTCTCCCGCGTGGTCTCCGGGCCGGTAGCCGCCGCGGGAATCTCATGGAAGCTGCAGGATTCAATAACGTTCCAAGGAGGAGCAGATGAGAGATAGGAGGGGAGTTCGCTGGTCGGTCATCGGGCTTGCCTTGATGCTGTCGGTTTCCGTCGGATGCGCGAAGAAGGAGGTCGTGAAGTCGACCGATGCCGGAGGCGCCGCGCCTTCCCAGGAGCTTTCCTCCGGGCTGAAGGAGAGCGGGATCGTCACCGAGAAGGTGCAGCCCGAGGCGCGCATGGCGGAGAAGGAGGCGGAGACGAGATCGGCGATGGCCGCGCGGCAGGCCGAGGCGGCGGCCGGGGCGGCCGCCACCATGGAACAGCCTTCCCGCTTCGGGGACATCCACTTCGACTACGACAAGGCCTTCATCCGGGAGGATGCCAAGCCGGTGCTGGCGACGGTCGCCGCCTACCTGAAGGGGAATCCGTCCGCTTCCGTCCTGGTCGAGGGGCATTGCGACGAGCGGGGGACCGCCGAATACAACCTCGCCCTCGGGGAACGGCGCGCGGAGGCCACGCGGAAGTATATCGTGTCGCTGGGGGTCAAGGCCGGGGCGCTCTCCACCGTCAGCTTCGGGAAGGAGAAGCCGGTCGACCCGGGGCACACCGAGGCGGCGTGGGCGAAGAACCGCCGCGCCCACTTCGCGGTGAGATAGGGATCGATGCGGGTGGGGGCGTTCGCGCGGCTGGCGGGGCTCGCGGCGATTTGCGCGGTGGCCGGGGGATGCGCCGTGGCGGACACCGGGGCCTTCGTCCGCCTGCAGGAGGACATGGAGGTGCTCAAGAAGCAGATGGCCTCCGCGCGCGGCGCCGCGCCGGCTCCCCCGGCGCTGCCGGGGGCCGGCGGCGGGGGCGAGGAGAACTCCTCCCTCCGGAGAAGCCTGGCGGATTTCGCGGCGGACAACGACCGGGTCAAGGCGGACCTTCTCGCCCTCTCCTCCCGGACCGACGAGTCGAAGATCGAGCTGCAGAAGGAGATGAGCCGCCTGAGAGGGGTCGTCTCCGAACAGGGACAATCCGTTACGGAACTGAAGGGAAAGGGAGCGGAGGTCGAACGCCGGCTCTCCGCCCTCGAGGAGAAAACGGAAAAGCTCGCCGCGGTGAAGCCGGCCGCGCCCCCGGAGCCTTCCCCCCAGGAGCTCTCCACCCCGGAGGAGATGTACGACTACGCCCTCGGGCTGATCAAGCGGGGAGAGACGAGGAAGGCGCGCGAGGTCCTGAACGCCTTCGCGGGGAAATACCCGGGCCACAGGCTGATGCAGAACGTCTACTACTGGAAGGGGGAGACCTTCTACTCCGAGAAGGACTACGAGAGCGCCATCCTCTCCTTCCAGGACGTCGTCGACAGGTATCCCGGCGGGGACAAGGCGCCCGACGCGATGCTCAAGCAGGGACTTGCGTTCCAGTCGCTGAACGACCGGAAGAACGCGAAGATCGTCTACGAGCTGCTCCAGACCAAGCATCCCCGGTCCCAGGCGGCCGGGAAGGCCCGGGAAAAGCTTCTCGAGCTCAAGTGAAGAGGACCCGATCGACCCCGGAGGCCGGATGATCAAAAATTTCGTGCTGGACACGAACGTCCTGCTGCACGATCCCAACGCCCTGTTCAAATTTCAAGACAACCGGATCATCGTTCCCATCACCGTCATCGAGGAGCTCGACCGCTTCAAGAAGGACCTGAACATGCTCGGGCGCAACGCCCGGACGGCATCGAAATTCATCGACCGGAAGCGGAAGGAGGGAAGTCTCGCGGACGGCGTCCCCCTCGGGCAGGGAGGGCTGCTCCGGGTGGCCTTCGACGGCGAGGGGGCGGCTCTGCTGCCGGCGGAGCTCCTCGGGAACCGGGAGGACAACCAGATCCTCGCCGTGGCGCTCGGGGTCCGGATGCGGGAGAAGGAGATCCCGGTGGTCCTGGTGTCCAAGGACACCAACCTCCGGATCAAGGCGGACGCCCTCGGCCTCCGGGCGGAGGACTACGAGAGCGACCGGGTGGAGATCGAGGAGCTCTACCAGGGATACCGCGAGGTCGTGGTCGAGAAGAGCTGGATCGATTCCTTCTACTCCGCCGGGGAAAGCGCTCCGCCGCCGGACGTCGAGGAGCTGTTCCCCAACGAGTATCTCATCCTGCGGAACTCCGTGACGAACGCCTCCGCGCTGGCGCGGTACGATGCCTCCCGGAAGAAGGTCCGCGGGCTCCCCTCGTTCAAGGAGGATGTCTGGGGGATCCGGCCGCGGAACAAGGAGCAGCACTTCGCCCTCGACATCCTGCTCGACGACTCCGTGAAGCTGGTGACCCTTGCCGGGAAGGCGGGGACGGGGAAAACGCTGTTGGCGATCGCGGCGGGACTGCGCAAGACCTCCGACGAGGAGGTCTACCAGAGGATGCTCGTGTCGCGGCCCGTCTTCCCCATGGGGAAGGACATCGGGTTCCTGCCGGGGGACATCGAGGAGAAGCTCAAGCCCTGGATGCAGCCGATCTTCGACAACGTCGAGTATCTCTTCGGGTACAGCCGCCGGAAGCGCCAGGGGATGCGGGGGTACCAGGAGCTGATCAACCTCGGGATCCTCGAGATCGAGCCGCTCACCTACATCCGCGGCCGCTCGATCCCGAACCAGTACATCATCATCGACGAGGCGCAGAACCTCTCGCCCCACGAGGTGAAGACGATCCTCACCCGGGCCGGGGAGAACAGCAAGGTCGTGCTCACCGGCGATCCCTACCAGATCGACAACCCCTTCGTCGATTCCGCAAGCAACGGGCTCTCCAGCATCGTCGAGAGGTTCAAGGGGGAGGCGATCGCGGGGCACGTCATGCTCGTCAAGGGGGAGCGCTCGCCGCTCGCCGAGCTGGCCGCGAACATCCTCTGAGCCGCCTCCACGCGGGCGCGTGCGACCGAAGAACCGGGACGTTCCTAAGAAGTTGCTTCGGTCCATACCCGGTGCCTCGTCATGAGGGCGCAACGGCATGGCTCCGCCGCCTCGGAGGGGGGCTTCGCTTCGCCCGCCCTCCGCCCCCGGTTCATTCTTTTTATCTCCGCTCATCCCCCCTCCTGCGGCTGGCTCCTCCCATGATGCGCCCCGTCGTGAGGGCGCCCGGGACCGGCTTCGCCGCCTCGGAGGGGGGCTTCGCTCCGAGTGCCCTCCGCTCTCGGAGAATCTTTTTATCTCCGCTCATCCCCCCATCCTTCGGCTGGCTCCGTCCATGATGCGCCCCG
>MGPV01000034.1 GCA_001797615.1 Deltaproteobacteria bacterium GWC2_65_14 | reverse complement strand
GATCAACGCGACCGGACCCTGGACAGACCGGACGAGGCGCCTCGCCCCCCATTCCCCGGACATCGCCGCACAGGTGATCCTCGCCGCCCGGGAGGAATGGGCCGAAACCCCGGAGGACGTTATCCTGCGCCGGATGCACCTGGGGATTTCGGAGGACCGGGGGGCGTGCGCGGTACCCGCCGTGGAGGAGATCCTCGCGAAGGAACGTCCTCCTATCTCCCCAGGTCCCCCGCTTCGATATATTCCTTCGCGGAGTTGACCGCGGTGGCGGCCTCCCCCGCGCCCGCGGCGATCAGCAGGACCTTCCCCGGGTAGGTCGCGATGTCCCCCGCCGCGTAGATCCCGGGCAGGTTCGTCGACATGTCGGTGTTCACGCCGATCCCGCTCCCCACGATCCGCAGTCCCCATTCCCGGAACGGCTCGAGGTTGGTCAGCATCCCGATCGACAGGATGATCGCGTCCACGTCGAGCCGTTCCTCCTTGCCGCTGCGCTCGTTCCAGATGACCGCCCCGGTGACCTTCTCCTCCCCGACCACCTCCTTCAGGGCGTAGTAGGGAAACATCACCCGGACGGCGGAGGCGAGCAGCCGGTCGACCATCGCCTCGTGCGCCTGGAACTTGTAGACCCGGTGGACCAGGGTCACCTCGGAGGCGATCTTCTCGAGGGAGAGGGCCCAGTCGACCGCGCTGTTCCCCCCGCCCACGACGAGGACCCGCTTCCCGCGCATCGGCTCGAAGGAAGGGAGGTAGTAGTAGACGCCGTGCCCCTCCAGCGCGGCCATGTGCGGGATATCGAGCTTGCGGGGGACGAAGGCGCCGGACCCCACCGCGAGGATCGATGTCTGGGTGAAGTGGCTCCCCTTCGTCGTGGTCAGCTCGATCACCCGCTCCCCGTGAAGGCGCATCCCGACGACCCGTTCGTCGGGCACGACGGTGGGGCGGTACTGCATCGCCTGCCGGGTGAGCTCGGCGATCAGGTCGCGTGCGAGAATCCGGGGGAAGCCGGCCACATCGAAGATCTCCTTCTCGGGGTACATGGAGATCAGGCGGCCGCCAATCTGCGGTTCCATGTCGATCAGCTTGGTCTTGCAGTCCCGCAGCCCCGCGTAGTAGGTTGCATAGAGCCCGACGGGACCTCCGCCCACGATCGTCACGTCGTACATGTCGGCCTGGCGAACCATCGCCCTTTACTATAGCAGGGTTCCGCCGCCGGGCATCCGGTTCCCCGCGGTGGTTGGCGGGGCTTTCGCATGGTATAGTTCAGGGATCGCGAGAACGGTTTCCGGGGAGAGATTCGGATGGAATTGAAATATCTGCCGAAGGTCTGGAAGCGGGGGACCGATCTTCTGGGGACCCGGTACGCCATCCTCTGCGGGGCGATGACCTGGGTGTCGGAATCCAACCTCGTCTCCGCCATATCGAACGCCGGCGGATTCGGCGTCCTCGCGGGAGGAAACATGCCTCCCGAGTTGCTGGCCGAGGAGATCGAGAAGACCCGGATGAAGACCTCGCTCCCCTTCGGGGTCAACATGATCACCGTGGCCCCCAATTTCCACGCGCACATCGACGTCGTCGTCCGGGAGAGGGTCTCCCACGCGTTCTTCGCGGGGGCCATCCCCTCGGGGAAGGACATCGAGCGGGTGAAGGGGTCCGGAGCGAAGATCCTCTGCTTCGCGCCGGTCCTCTCCCTGGCGAAGCGGATGATCCGGCAGGGGGTCGACGCCATCGTGATCGAGGGGAGCGAGGCGGGAGGGCACATCGGCCCCGTCTCCACCTCCGTCCTGGCCCAGGAGTTCCTCCTCTCCATCATGGAGGTCCCCGTCTTCGTCGCCGGCGGGATCGGGACCGGGGAGATGATCGCCCAGTACCTCTCGCTGGGGGCCTCGGGGGCGCAGCTGGGGACCCGGTTCGTGGTCGCGGAGGAATGCGTGGCCCATCCCCGGTTCAAGGAGGCGTTCATCCGGGCGCAGGCGCGGGACGCCATGCCGACCACGCAATTCGACCCGTCGCTGCCCACCATCCCGGTCCGCGCGATCATGAACGAGGGAACCCAGGAGTTCAACCGGCTCCAGCTCGAGCTTCTCGCGAAGGTCAAGGCGGGGGAGCTGTCCCGGGAGGAGGGCCAGCTCAAGCTCGAGGAGTTCTGGATGGGATCGCTGCGGAGGGCCGTGGTGGAGGGGGACATCGAGCGGGGATCGCTGATGGCCGGCCAGAGCGTCGCCTTCGCGAAGAAGATCCAGCCGGTCGCCTTGATCATCGAGGAGCTGGTGCAGGGCGCCGAGCGCAAGCTCGCCGAAATGGCGGGGGAGGATGCCCGCGAAACGATGGGAGCCGCCGCGGCCGCCGTCCCGCGACCCCGCTGACGCAAAGGGAAGTTCCAGGTTCCACCCCAGCAACCGACAGGAGAAGGAGCATTCCGCATGATTCGGATCATTCCGAAGGATCAGGAGTTTTTCGCGCTCTTCGAGAAGGCGGCCCAGAACATCCTGGACGGGGCCGAGGCGCTGAAGGACCTGCTGGACAACTTCGACAACGTCAAGGAAAAGGCCCGGCGGATCGAGGAGATCGAGCACAAGGGGGACACCCTCACGCACGAGATCATCAGGAAGCTGAACACCAGCTTCATCACGCCGATCGACCGCGAGGACATTCATTCCCTCGCCTGCTCCCTGGACGACGTCATCGACCTGATCCACGCCTCGTCGCTTCGGATCATGCTCTACAAGGTCACCGAGATCACCCCCCCGGCCAAGGAGCTCGGGTTCCTGATCCTCAAGTCGACCCGGGAGATCCAGCGGGCGATCGCCCGCCTCTCCACGAAGCTGGAGGAGGTCCACGAGCACTGCGTCGAGGTGAACTCCCTCGAGAACGAGGCGGACCGGGTCTGCCGGGACGCCATCGCCGACCTCTTCGAGCACGAGACGGACCCGGTCACGATCCTGAAGTGGAAGGAGATCTACGAGAAGCTGGAGACCGCGACCGACCGGTGCGAGGACGCCGCGAACGTCCTGGAAGGGGTGGCGCTCAAGAATGGCTGAGCACCCGCTGATCCTGCTGGGGCTCGTGGTGGTCGCCGCGCTCGTCTTCGACTTCATCAACGGCTTCCACGACACGGCGAACGCCATCGCCACCAGCGTCTCCACCCGCGCCCTCTCGATCCGCAACGCCATCCTGATGGCGGCGGGGCTCAATTTCGTCGGGGCGCTCGTCTCCACCCACGTGGCCACGATGGTCGGGAAGGGGATCGTGGATCCGGTCCACGTGTCGCAGACCATCGTGCTGTCGGCGCTGATCGGCGCGATCTTCTGGGACCTGCTCACCTGGTACTACGGGATCCCCTCCTCCTCGTCGCATGCGATCATCGGCGGGATCATCGGGGCGGTGGTGGCCTCGCGCGGCTGGGGGGTCCTGAAGTGGGAGGGGATTTCGAAGATCCTCGCCGCCGTCGTCGTCTCCCCGGTGGTCGGGACGCTCGTGGCGTTCCTCATCATGGTGGCGATCTTCTGGGGGTTCCGCGGATTCCATCCCTCTCCGCTCAACCGCGCGTTCCGGAGGCTCCAGGTCCTCTCCGCCGCCTTCATGGCCTTCTCCCACGGGTCGAACGACGCGCAGAAGTCGATGGGGGTGATCTCGATGGCGCTGGTATCCTTCGGGGCGATCGAGACCTTCCACATCCCGATCTGGGTCATCCTCTCCTGCGCAACGGCCATGGCTCTGGGCACGGCGATAGGGGGATGGCGGATCATCAAGACGGTGGGGATCGACTTCGTGAAGCTGCAGCCGGTGCACGGGTTCTGCGCGGAGACCTCCTCCGCCGGGGTGATCCTCACCGCATCGGCGATGGGGATCCCGATCAGCACGACCCACGTCATCACCTCCGCGATCCTGGGGGTGGGGCTTTCCCAGGGGTGGCGGAAGGTGAACTGGATCGTCGGCGCCCGGATCGTCTGGGCCTGGGTCCTCACGATCCCCGCGTCGGGGGCGGCGGGATACGTCTCCTTCCGCCTCCTCGCCCCCTTCCTCGAGCATCTGTAGCCCCGGCATCCAGGGGACCATTCCCTCAGATCCCGGCATTCGAGGGCCGCTGCATCCGCACCGGCTTCGTTGCCCTCCCTCGCCGTACCGCCGTGGGTACGCCTCGGTCGGGCGCCTTGCCGGATGCGGCGCATCGACCCTCTCGGTGCTCGGCCTCTTCCGGAACGGCCCCCTGGACGCCGGCCCTCCATCCCCCGCATCGCTGCGGGTCCCCGGCTGACGGGTGCAGCAGTTGCAGGCGCCATCGGGACGGGGCGCATCCCGGGCGGAGCCAGCCGCAGGAGGGGGGATGAGCGGAGATAAAAAGATTGGACCGGGGGCGGAGGGCGGGCGAAGCGAAGCCCCCCTCCGAGGCTGCGGAGCCGGGCCGGAACCCGAGATTGCGTGGGCGTGCGGGGCCGTTTCGCCGACAGGGGGTGAAAAGTTGCCGGAACCCCCCTATACTTTGTGGAGGAGATTCGAGAGGAGGCGGGAGATGATCCGGAAGATCCAGCATATCGGGGTGGCGGTCCGCTCGCTCGAGCAGGCGATCCCCTTTTATCGAGACGTCCTGGGGCTGGAATTCGTCGGGACGGAGGAGGTGGCCGACCAGAAGATCCGGGCCGCGATCTTCCGCATCGGGGAGAGCACGATCGAGGTGCTCGAGACCACCTCGCCCGACGGGCCGGTCGGCAGGTTCCTCGAGAGGAACGGGGAGGGGATCCATCATCTCTGCCTCCAGGTGGACGATGCGGCGGCGGCGCTGGCCCGCGCGAAGGAGATGGGAGTGCGGCTGATCGACGAGACTCCCCGCCAGGGGGTCCACGGGATGAGGATCGGCTTCCTCCACCCGAAGGCGACCTTCGGCGTCCTGACCGAGTTCGCGGAAGGGGGAGACGGGTACTGATGGAGTCCGGCCCGCCACCCGCGGAGCGGGTCCTCCTGCTCTGCCTGCACCACCACCAGCCGGTGGGGAATTTCGATTCCGTCCTCCGGGAGGCGAGCGACCGGTCGTACTTCCCCTTCCTGGAGATCCTGGCCCGCTTCCCGTCGATCCGGCTGACGCTCCACTACTCGGGGTTCCTCCTCGAGTGGTTCGCCGGGAACCGCCCCGACATCCTCGGGCTGCTCCGGGAGCTGGTCGCGCGGGGGCAGGTGGAGATCCTCGGCGGCGGGAAATACGAGCCGGTGCTGACGATGCTCCCCGAGAGCGACCGCAGGGGGCAGATCCGGGCGATGGCCGACACCGTGGGGAGGCATTTCGGGAAAAGGCCTCGGGGGATCTGGCTCGCGGAGCGGGTCTGGGAGCCGGAGCTTCCCGCATCGCTGGCGGCAGCCGGGGTCGAGTACCTCCCGCTGGACGACTTCCATTTCCTGCGGGCGGGGGTGGAAGGCGGGGAACTCGACGGGATCTACCTCACCGAAGCGAACGGGGCGAAGGTCCGTCTCTTCCCGGGGAGCGAGCGGCTCCGGTACCTGATCCCCTTCGGCGGCGTGGAGGACGCGCTGGCCGAGATCGACCGGATCACCTCCCGAAAGGTCCCCTTCCCCGCCGCCGTGCTGGCCGACGACGGGGAGAAGTTCGGCGTCTGGCCCGGCACCTACGACACCGTCTACACGCAGGGGTGGCTCCTCCGCTTCTTCGAGGGGATTCTCGCGCGCGCGGACCGTCTCCGGACGATGACCTTCGGCGAGTATGCCGACGCCGCCCCGCTCCGCGGTAAGGCCTACCTTCCCTCCTGTTCCTATATCGAGATGGGGGAGTGGACCCTTCCTCCGGGGAGGGCGGCCCGGTTCGGCGGGTTGCTGCACGATATTCGCGCCGGCAAGGACGGGGAGGTGAAGCCCTTCCTGCAGGGGGGGACCTTCCGGGGGTTTCTGCGCAAGTACGAGGAGGCGAACCAGCTTCACAAGCGGATGCTCCGGGTGAGCCGGAGGGTAAGGGATGCGGAGGAAAAGGGGGCCGGCCCGGAAGGGCGGGAGCACCTCTTCCGCGCCCAGTGCAACGACGTCTACTGGCACGGGATCTTCGGAGGGCTGTACCTCAATCATCTCCGGGAGGCGGCCTACACGAACCTGCTCCGGGCGGAGGAGGCCTCCGACCGGATCCTCCACGCGGGGGGGAACGACTGGACCGAATGCGCCAGCGGCGACCTCGACGCCGACGGAGGGGAGGAGATCCTGGTCAAGACGCCGGAGCTGACCCTCCTGTTCCACGGGCACGACGGCGGGGCGCTCACGGAGGTCTCGCTTCCCCGCCGCGGGATCGCCCTCGGGCATGTCCTGACCCGCCGGGAGGAGGCCTACCACCGGAAGTTCAAGGAGGCCGGGGGGGCGTTCGACGGGCGCACGAGCATCCACGACCTGCTGGTGCTCAAGGACCCGTCCGTCGCGGAGGCGCTGGGTGTCGACCCCTGGCAGAGGGCGTCGTTCCGGGAGGCGTTCTACGGGGAAGAGGTTTCCCCGGAGGCGATCTTGTCCGAAGCCGCATCCCCCATCTGCGTGTCCGCCGGAAGGAAAGCGACGGCAAGGGTCACCCGCAGCACGGGAAAGGTGCGGCTGCTCCTGGAGCTTCCGCTTGCGGGAGAAGGAACGGCTCTTTCCCTGGAGAAAACCCTTTCCGTCGCAGCGGGTGCGGAAGGGTTCGAGGCGGTGTTCCAGTTGCGCAACGACGGGGAGGCGCCGGTTCGGGGGAGCTTCGTCTCGGAGTGGAACCTCAACTTCCTTTCCGGCAACGGGCCGGACCGGCGGTACCAGGGGTTCGGCATGGGGGAGGCGGATCTTTCCACCCGGGGGACGACCGCGGCCCTTCGCTGGTTCCGGATCGTGGACGGATGGAGGAAGATCGCGGTATCGGTCGAATCGGAAAGGGATTTCACCCTGCTGCGCTACCCGGTGGAGACCGCCTCGCTTTCGGAAACCGGCGTGGAGAAGATCCACCAGGGGGTCTGCCTCCGGCTCCTTTTCCGCGCCCTGCTGTCGCCCGGAGAAAGTGAATATTATTCAATCCGTTGGACGATAAATTCCGTTGCGTCCTGACCGGCAAAACGCTATGGTGAACCCACTTCGAGCGTCTGGGCGGGAAGCCCACAAGGAGGGGAAGCGATGAGGATCGGGAGGGTTTTGGCGTTTCTTGTCGTGCTGATGTTCACCGCCACATCGGCGATGGCGTCGGGGTTCCGGCTGCCCGAGGCGGGAGCGAAGGCGATGGGGATGGGATTCGCCTTCACCGCCCAGGCGAACGACCCGTCGGCGATCTACTTCAACCCGGCGGGAATCCTGCAACTGGAAGGGGTCAACACGAAAGTCGGCATCACCTACATCAAGGAGAACGGGGGGACCTTCACCGGCACGACGCCCCTGTCCGGCGCGAGCGGAACAACCGTGGGGTCGGAGACGCAGAAGGATCTCGACTTCTTCGTCCCGAATACCTTCATCACCAGGAAGGTTTCTCCGAACTTCGCCTACGGCGTCGGGGTGTTCGCGCCGTTCGGCCTCGGGCAGGAGTACAAGGACCGGGACAGCAGCATCTTCCGGAACCAGATCACCAAGATCGACCTGTTGACGGTCGTCGTCAATCCTACCGTCGCCTACAAGGTGAACGATGTCCTGTCGGTGGGCGCCGGGATCAACTACATGTACGGCAAGGCGGAGCTGGCCAAGACCGGGGTCGTCAATAACGCTCCCGGCGGGGACACCCAGGTAAACATCTTCAAGCTCGATCTCGAAGGCGACGGGGACGCCTGGGGGTACAACTTCGGAGTTCTTCTGACGCCGGTGGATTCCTGGAAAATCGGGGTTTCCTACCGCAGCAACTTCAAGCTCGACATCGATGACGGCGATGTCAAGCTGACGGACATCAGTTCCACGGGATTGGTTGCGCTGGGCGGGGTCTCCGCGCAGGCCGTGTTCGGCGGCGCTACGTTCGACACCAAGGGGTCCACCACGGTCAATATGCCGGCGACCGCGACGCTGGGAGTCGCCTACGTCCGCGACCGGTTGACCGTCGAGGTGGACGCCGACTGGACCTTCTGGCATTCCTACAAATCCCTGGACATCGATATCCGGAACAACACGGCTCTTCTCCCCGATTCCAACAGCCGGAAGGACTGGAAGGACGTGGTTGCGATCTACGTCGGCGGCGAATACCGCGTGACCGATCCGCTCGCCCTTCGGCTCGGCTTCCGCTACGACCCGAACCCGGCTCCCGCGGACACGATGGGGCCCGAGCTTCCCGACGCCGACAAGCTCTTCTACACAGCGGGAGCGGGATACAAGATCAGCAACTGGACCATCGACCTGGCCTACATGTACGTGGACAAGAAGGACAGAACGGTCAGCAATCAGACGACTCCGGCTTTTCCGTCTTATGGGACAGGCTTCAACGGGAAATGGACCGGCGACGCGCACCTGGTGGCGCTCGACTTCGGGTACAAGTTCTAGGGGAATCGGCGATTTCCTGAAGGCGGGAGGCGGCCTTCCCGGCGCCTCCCGCGATCCCATCCGGGGGCCGGATCTTCGGCCCCCGTTCCATTTTTCGCGATACGATGTTCCCGTGACGAAGAGGCAAAGGATCCGGCGGAAGCGGCGGGCCGTCGACGGCCGGATCGCGCCGTCCGCCGCGCGGCTTGGAGCCATATCCCTGCGCCTCCTCGCCTGGTTTTCCGCGAACGCGAGGGAGATGGAGTGGCGGGAAACCCGGGATCCCTACCGGGTCTGGATCTCCGAGATCATGCTCCAGCAGACACGCGTCGAGACGGTCGCCCCCTACTACCGGCGGTTCCTGGGAGCCTTCCCCGCCGTGGAGGCGCTGGCCGGCGCATCACCCGACGCCGTGATGAAGGCCTGGGAGGGGCTGGGCTACTACGCCCGCGCGAGGAACCTCCACCGGGCGGCGGTGGAGGTCGTGCGGGAGTTCGGCGGGAGGGTCCCCTCCACGGTGGAGGAGCTCTCGTCGCTGCCGGGCGTGGGACGGTCGACCGCCGGCGCGATCGCGGCGCTCGCCTTCGGGCGGGACGCCCCGATCCTCGACGCGAACGCGAAACGGGTCATCGCGCGCCTGCTCTCGGTACAGGAGGATCTCTCCCGCCCGGAGGCGGTGCGTCTTCTCTGGGATGCGTCGGCGGGGCTGATCCTCCCCGGCCGGGGACGGGAGACCGCCCTTGCGCTGATGGATCTGGGGGCCATGGTCTGCCTTCCCCGCGCTCCGAAGTGCGCGATCTGTCCGCTGGCCTCGCTGTGCGAGGGACGCCGGGACGGAGTGGAGGAGAGGATCCCGGCGAGACGAAGGCGGAGGGAGATCCCCCATCGAAGCGCCGCCGCCGCCGTGATCCTGGACGGGAGGGGGAGGGTCTTCATCGCCCGGCGTCCCCCGGAGGGACTGCTCGGGGGGATGTGGGAGTTCCCGGGCGGGGAGCCTGCCCAAGGCGAATCCCCCGAGAGGTTTCTCGTCCGGGAGATCCGGATCCGGTGGGGGATGACGATCGCCGCGCCGGAGAGGCTTCCTCCCGTCCGGCACGCCTACAGCCATTTCCGGGTCACCCTGGTCCCGGTCCGTTTCCTCCGGCGGGCCGGAGCCGCTCCGAAGGGAGGGGAGTGGCGGTGGATCTCCCCGGAGGAATTGGAAAAGGTTCCCTTCCCGGGGGCGGCCCGGAAGCTGATCGCGCGGGCCTTCCCGGAAATCCGGTCCGCGGCGACGCCTGCTACAGCGCGGCCAGCTCCTTCTCGATCGCCTTCACATGTCCCTGTTCGAACGCGGCGAGGTGGTCGAACACCTTCTTGACTTCCGGCTCCTTGGCCTTCGCGGAGGCCCCGTGGAACAGGTCGTAGGCTTCCTGCTCCAGCGAGAGGGCCATCCGGAGGACCTCCCGGGGAGTCTTGAGGGTTCCGATCTTCTTGAGCAGCTCCTTGTGGGTGTCCTGGACCAGCTCGTCGATCTCGGGGAGCCCGTCCCGGACCAGGATATCCTTGTAGGGGGCCCACATTTCGGAGCGGACGTTGCGGTCGTATTCGTCCTCCAGGACGAGGAAATGGTGCTTCTCGTCCATCGCCAGCCCGTCGAGGATCTTCCGGAGCTTCCCGTCGGGGATCTTCTCCGAGGCCCTCCGGTAGAAGACGTAGGCGGCGATCTCGGACTGGATTCCCAGGTTCAGGTACGTGAGCGCTTCCTCGCTGAGTTTCATCGATGTGCTCCTCCGTGGCGGTTGGAGATCCGGTTCCTGCGCGGCCCACGGCCGCGCCTCAGACGGCTCAGGAGCCCCCATAGCCGACCGTCACCTTCCCCTCCTCGACGATCAGCGGCACGTCGCGGCGTCCCCTGGAAAGGGCCAGCATTTCGCTCATCGCGGACTTGTCCTTCTGGACGTTCCTGTAGACCACCCGGGCGCCGCTTTTCTCGTAGTCCCTACGAGCGTCGTTGGTGTACGGTCAGGTGTCCTTTCCGAAGATCGTCACGTTCCGGCTCATCCGAACCCTCCTTTCCCCGCCATCGCTCTTAACCGTTGGATGCGCAGCGCGGTCGGGGGATGCGTGGAAAACAGGGCGGTGGAAGCCTCGGTGAACCGCCGCACCGGGTTCACGATGAAGAGGTGCTGGGTTCCCCGGTTCCTCCCGGGGATTCCGCTTCCGACCAGGGCGATCTTCTCGAGCGCCGAGGCGAGCCCCAATGGGTTCCTGGTGAACCCGGCCGCCTCCGCGTCGGCGTGGTACTCCCGCTGCCGGGAGATGCTCATCTGGAGGATCTTCGCCGCGAGGGGGGCCAGGAGGGCGAAGAGGAGCCCGAGGAGGACGAAGGCGGCGCTTCCACGGCCGCTTCCTCCCCCCGCCCGCCTGCGTCCCCCGAAGAAGGTTCCCCGCAGGAACATGTCGGCCAGCAGGGCGATCGAGCCCACCAGGACGGCGGCGCAGATGTAGTAGAGGGTGTCCCGGCTCTTGATGTGGGCCATCTCGTGGGCGATCACCCCCTGCAGCTCCTCCCGGTTCAGCCCGTCCAGGAGCCCGGTCGTCACCGCCACCGCCGCCTCCCGGGGTCTCCTGCCGGCGGCGAACGCGTTCATTCCCCCGCTTTCCATCAGGTACACCCGGGGCATCGGAAGGCCGGAGGCGATCCGCATCTCGTCGACCACGTTCAGCAGCCGTCGGTGCTCGGCCGGGTCCGCCTCCCGCGCCCCGTGGATCGAGAGGACGATCGAGGATCCGCTGAACCAGGCGGTCGCGGCGAGGATCGCGTAGAGGATCAGGGCGAGCGCCACCCCGTACCCGGCGTTTCCGTAGGCGTTCCCGATCGCCGATCCGAGGGCGAAAAAGAGGAGGAACAGGATCAGAAAGAGGAACCGGGACCTCCGGAGATTTTTCGCCGCCGCCTCGTAGAAGGAGAGCATCGGGGGAGCGGACATGCGGGGCGGGCCCCGGATCCTACCGCAGGTCCGCCTTCGGCACCGTGCGGGATTCCTCTCCCCCCTCGAAGTACTCCGCGGGGGAGAAGTCGAAGACCGATGCGATGGCGTTCGCGGGGATCGACTGGATCCGGTTGTTGTAGGTCATCACCGAGTCGTTGTAGAACTGGCGGGCGAAGGAGATCTTGTTCTCGGTGCCGGTCAGCTCCTCCTGGAGCGATGCGACGTTCTGGTTCGCCTTGAGCTCGGGGTACCGCTCGACCACCGCGAAGAGGCTCTTCAGCGATTCGGTCAGGAGGTTCTCCGCCTTCCCCTGCTCCGAAGCTCCCCGGGCCGAGATGGCGGCGCCGCGGGCCTCGATCACCTTCGTGAGCGTCTCCTGCTCGTAGGACATGTAGTCCTTGACCACCTCGACCAGGTTCGGGATCAGGTCGTACCGCCGCTTGAGCTGGACGTCGATCTGGTGCCAGGCGTTCCGGAACTGGTTCCGCAGCCTGACCAGGGAGTTGTAGGTTCCGACGAACCAGGCGACGACCACCACGGCGACGATCGCGGGAATCCAACCCATCCTGCATCCTCCGGAACCGTTTTTTTCCGCATCCGCGCGGATCGTTGTTTTCCGGCCAGTCTATCGGATGTATGATGAATGTCAAACGAAATGCCCCCGATTCCCAAGGGGGACAAGGGTTTGCAGCCTGCAGTGGGGGTGGACTCGTTGTCGTCGGCGAACGCGAAAAAAAGATTTTCGGGAAGAAAAAGGCCGGACCGCCCTTCCCGCGGGCCGGCCGGGCCCGGGAAGCGTCCGTTCCCGGAGCTTCTGGCCCCCGCCGGCTCCGTGGAAGCCTACTTCGCCGCCGCCGAGGCGGGCGCCGACGCGGTCTACCTGGGGTTTCAGCGTTTCAGCGCCCGCGAGAGGGCGGAGAACTTCACCTTCGACGACTACTGCCGCATCCTGCCGCATGCCCGCGACCGCGGCGTGCGGATCTACCTGGCGATGAACACGGTGCTCACGGAGACGGAACTGCCGGAGGCGATCTCCCTCCTGCACCAGGTGGCTCCTCTCTCCCCGGACGGGGTGATCGTGGCCGATCTCGGACTGCTGCGGATCCTCCGGGAGTTCTTCCCGTCGATCCCGTTCCATGTGAGCACGCAGGCGGGATGCTCCTCGCTCGCGGCTGCGGACCGGTTCGCCCGCCTCGGAGCGGAGCGGGTCATCCTGGAGAGGCACCTCTTCCTTCCCGAGGTCCGGCGGATCGTTTCCCGTTCCCGGGCGGGAGTCGAGATCTTCGTGCACGGGGCGATGTGCTACTCCTATTCCGGGAAATGCTTCTTCTCCTCCTCCCTGGGGGGGAAAAGCGCGAACCGGGGCGCCTGCGTCCAGCCCTGCCGCCGCCTCTACGGCCACCCCGCCGGGGAGGAGGCGATCTTCTCCACCCGCGACCTGTCGCTCATGCAGATCCTCCCGGAGCTGGTTCCCCTGGGGTTCGCCGCCTTCAAGATCGAGGGGCGGATGCGGGGGGCCGAATATGTCGCCGGGGTGGTGTCGGCCTACCGCGCCGCGCTCGACCGGATCCGGGAGGGGCAGCCGCAGGAGGCGGTCCTCGAGGGGATGCGGATCCTCGAGGGGGTGCTCGGGAGAGAGCGGACGCCCGGGCTGGTCGGAGGGGCGGATCCCTCGGAGGTCGCCGCGGGGGGAGGCACCGGAAACGTGGGAGAGCCGCTCGGGCAGGTCCTGGAGGCGGGGGAGGGGTGGATCCGGGTCCGGGGCGAAACCGCTCCCTCCCGGGGGGACCGGCTCCGCGTCCAGTTCCGGGCCGAGGGCTCCGGGAGGGGGTTCACCGCGCTCTCGCTCCGGGAGGAGGAGGGAGGGTTCCGCGTCCAGGTCCCCTTCCCGGTGTCGACGGGGGACCTCCTCTTCCGCGTGGGAACGGGAGGGCGCGGGGAGTTCACCAGGTCCGCGAAGCGGGAGATGGAGAGCCGGGTTCCGGAAGGGGTCCGGTTCCGCGTCCAGGCGGGGGAGGGAGCCGTGCGGGTGGACGCCTCCTTCGGGGCGATGCGCCGGCAATCGCTGTTCCGGATCGCGGGGAGCGGCGGGCGGTCCGGGGAGGGGATCCCCCCGGACGCGGGAGAGCGGCTGCGCGCCGCATACCGGTCCGACCTGCCGGCGGGGGAGATCCTCGTGGAGGGACGGGGGTCCGGCGCCTCCTGGCGGGACCTCACGGAGATGTTCCTGCGGGCGGCCCGGAGCTTCGACAAGGAGTTCTACCTGGAGGGGAAAAAGCTCCGCCTCTCCATCCTTCCCACACTCCGGGTAACGGGGAGCCGGCAGGAGACCCTCCCGACGCTGTTTTTCGCGGGCTGCACCGCGGACCAGCTCGAGCATCTTCCGCGGGACCCCATGGTCGTGCCGGTCGTCGAGTTCACGAAAGCGGCGGCCCGGGACCCCGTGGCGGCGGTCCGCGGAGTCCGGGACCGGATCTGCTTCCGGCTTTCGGCCCCGCTCCTGGAAGAGGACGCCCCCTTCTTGCGGCGGACGGTCCGGGAGGCGGTCCAAAAGGGGTTCCGGGGCTGGTTCCTGTCCGACGTCGGCCATTTCCGGCTCTTCGAGGAGTTCCATCCGAGGAGGGAGCTGTTCCTGGTGAGCGACCACTACCTGTACGCCGGCAACACCGGCGCGCTGGCGGAGCTCTCCTCGATGGGGGTTTCCAGGATGGTGCTGCCGGTCGAGGCGGACCTCGCCTCCCTGCGCGCGGTCGGAAAATTCCTGCACGAGCTGGGGATCGCCGTGGCCTACGGGTCGCTCCCCCTGATGGTCTCCCGGATCCTCCCGTCGTCCGGAGTCCGCGGGGGGACGGTCACCAGCCCCCGGGGGGAGGAGTTCCGCGTGGAGACCGCCGATCGCGGCTCATCGGTCCTGCCGGCCCGTCCCTTTTCGGCCTCGGGCTCCCTTCACGAGATCCGCGCCGCCGGGATCCGGGACTTCTACGCCGATCTGCGGGGCCTGCCGGCCGACCGGGTCCGTCAGGTCCTCGATGCCCTCTTCGCCGACCGCGCCATCCCCGGGACCACCTCCTTCAACCTGTTCCGGGGAAGTCCGCCGGCCCGCGCCGCCAGGGGAGGGTGACGTGGCGGGAATCGACCGGGTCCGCAACATCGGGATCATCGCCCACATCGACGCCGGAAAGACGACCTTCACCGAACGGCTCCTCTTCTACTCCGGGGTGAGCCACAAGATGGGAGAGGTGCACGACGGCGACTCCCAGATGGATTACCTTCCGCAGGAGCGGGAGCGGGGGATCACGATCACCGCGGCCGTGACCCAGTTCGCCTGGATGGACGCCGAGGTCCACCTGATCGACACCCCGGGGCATGTCGACTTCACGATCGAGGTGGAGAGGTCGCTGCGCGTGCTGGACGGCGCGGTCGCGATCTTCTGCGCCGTGGGAGGGGTCGAGCCGCAGTCCGAGGTGGTCTGGAGGCAGGCGGACCGCCACAGGATCCCCCGGCTCGCCTTCGTGAACAAGCTGGACAGGCCGGGGGCCGATTTCGACAGGGTCCTTTCGGAGATGGGGAGCAAGCTTTCCGCCCGCGGGGTCGCGGCGACCGTGCCCCTGTTTTCCGGGGGCGAGTGCACCGCCGTGGCCGACCTGGTGACGATGGAACGGGTGGCCTTTTCCGGGGAGGACCAGGGGGCGACCGTGTCGAGGAACCCCTTGACGGAGGAGGAGACCGCCGGGGTCGCCCGGTACCGGGAGGCGCTTCTCGAGGCGGCGGCGGACGCCGACGATGCGGTCGCGGAGAGTTATCTCGCGGGAGAGCCGGTTCCGGCGGAGATGCTTCGCCGTGCGATCCGCAAGGGGACGATCGAGGTCCGCTTCTTCCCGGTCTTCGCGGGGGCGGCGCTGCGCAACAAGGGGATCCAGCCGGCGATGGACGGAATCGTGCACTATCTCCCCTCCCCCAGGGAGGTGCCCCCCGCGTCCGGGGACGACCCGCGGACCGGAGTTCCCGCGACCCGCGACCCCTCCCCCGACGCGCCCTTCTCCGCCCTGGCCTTCAAGGTGAAGATCGAGGAGGGGAGGAGAACGGTGTACCTTCGGGTCTACTCCGGGAAGGTGTCCGAGGGGCAGCTGGTGCATAACGCCTCGGCCGGAGGGGAGGAGCGGCTGGCCCGCCTCTTCCGGATCCATGCCGGGAAGAGGGAGCGGATCGCGCAGGCGCAGGCGGGGGAGATCGTCGGGGCCCGGGGGGTCAAGAGCGCACGGACGGGGGACACCCTCTGCGACCCGGCGGCGCCGATCCTGTTCGAGGCGATCGACATCCGCAAGCCGGTGGTCTCGGTCGTCGTCGAGCCGAGGGCTCTGCGGGAGATGGACCGGCTCCGGGAGGCGATCGGAAAGATGGTGGAGGAGGACCCGACCCTGGCGACGAAGGACGATGCCGACACGGGGCAGATCGTCCTCTCCGGGATGGGGGAACTTCACCTCGAGATCCTCGTCGACCGGCTGGAGCGGGAGTTCGGGCTGGTCGTGCGGACGGGGAAGCCGCAGGTGGTCTACCGGGAGACGGTGAGCGAACCGGGTGCGGCGGAGACGGTGTTCGAGCGGGAGATCGCGGAGCGGCTGGTAAGCGTGAAGATCGCCTTGAAAGTCTTCCCGGGTCCGAGGGGATCGGGCATCCGGGTGTCGGACCGGCTCCGGATGCTCGAGCTGTCGCGGGAGGCGGCCGACGGTGTGGAGGAGGGGATCCGGGAGGGGGCCTTCACCGGGGTCCTCGGCTACCCGGTGGACGACCTCTCGGTGGAGGTCGAACGGGTGGAATTCCTTTCCGGGACGGCCATCCCGCTCGCCGCGAAGGTGGCGGCGGTCCGGGCCTTCCTCGCCGCCTACGGGAACGGGAAGCCCTACCTGCTGGAGCCGCTCATGGCGGTAGAGGTAAACGTCCCCGACGAGTTCACGGGGGGGGTGATCGGCGACGTCAACGCCCGCCGGGGGAGGATCACGCTGGTGGACCGCCGGAAGGAGGCGAGCCTCCTCTCCGCCCTGGTCCCCCTCAAGGAGATGTTCGGCTACGTGACCTCCCTGCGCTCCCTCTCCCAGGGGCGGGGGACCTTCATGATGAAGTTCTCCCACTACGACCGGGCCGACGCGAAGGTGCAGGGGTGAGGAGGCCCAGACGTACCGGATGCCGTGGAGGACCCTGGCTTGCGGGGGAGGGGGGGCGACATTGGCTCCGCAGCCTAGGAGGGGGGCTTCGCTCCGACTGCCCTCCGCTGTCGGAACTTCTTTTTATCTCCGCTCAACCCCCCTCCTTCGGCTTGCTCCACCTGTGATGCGCCCCGTCCCGAGGGTGCCTTTCCCCGCCGCACACGCCGGCCGGGGACCCGCAGCGATGCGGGGGGAGTCCACGAGGCGGCGGGGACATTCCTGGTTTCTCCGGGATGCGGGAGAGGAGTGTCCCCACAACAGGGCGCCAATTCCGGCGAGCGGAACGGCAGCGAGCGGGCGGAGATCGCGAGCGTAGCCGAGAGGATTCCCCCCGCGAGCAAGGGGGCCCGGTGCTGTTTGAACAGGATGACGTGAAGGAGGCGGGATGAAGAAGTTCGACGTGCGGTTCTACAGGGAGCGGGTGAACACGTTCCCCTTCGTGAAGCTGATGGGGATGCGGCTGCTGTCGGCGGAGGGTGGCAAGAGCGTGATGGCCTGCCGGATCCGCCCGATCCTGCGCAACTCGTTCGGGACGCTCCACGGGGGGGTGATGGGGGCGCTGGTCGACATGTCGGTGGCGACCGCGATCCGCAGCGTCATGCCGCTCTCCTCCCGGATGACGACGGTCGAGTACAAGGTGAATTTTCTGAAGCCGGTCTTCTCGGGGACCGTCACCGCCTACGGGACCGTCCAGCGCCTGGGGAGCACGATCGCGTCGGGGACCGTCGAGATCCGCAACGGCGAGGGGGAGGTCGTGGCGTTCGGCTCGGGGACCTTCTACCTGTATGAGACGGAAGGGGCCGAGGGGAGCCCCGGGATACCTGGTATACTCAGCGGAAAGACCGGAACGAAGGGCGGGGGGAGGAAGCGGAAATGACGAAGGACGGGCCGATCCGGCCGGAGATGTTCTTGGGGGATATCCTGAAGGAGTACCCGGCCGCGCGGGAAAAGATCCGGGAGCTGTTCGGGGAGGAGTGCATGCAGTGCCGGTCGAACCAGAAGGAAACGGTCATCTACACCTCCTGGCACAAGGGACTCGATCCGAAGCAGGTCTGCCGGGAACTCAACGCAGCGCTCAAGGGGAAGTAGGGACGGGAGGCCCCGGGAGGCGGCTTCCCGGCTACCCCCCGGCCCTCCCGTATCGGCTCCCGGAGAGGACCGCCTCCCCGCGGGAGATCATCCCCGCGAGATGTTTCCCCATGAGGGCCCGCTCCCCGTAGTCGAACCAGGGGCCGTCGCGCCCCTCCCCGTACACGATCCGCCGGTCGACGATCTCCTCCATCGTCCGGGGCTCCGCGAGAAATTCCCGCAGCGTCTCCTCCCGCCGGTCGATCACCGAGAGATACTCCTCCACCTTCCGGGAGATATCCCCCGGGTGGACCGGCTCCTCGTGGGAGACGAGGTGGATCTTCGCGCCGATGTCCGCGAGCATCCTCGCCGACTCCCGGAATTGCCCGATGTCTCCCGGCTCGTCGCCGTACCAGGGTCCGAAGGCGGAGAGGTCGTAGTCGGCCAGGAAGAGGACCCCTTCGGAGGGAAAGTGGAGGCAGAGGTGCCCGGGGGTGTGGCCGGGGGCGACGATCGCGACCGCCTCCAGGTTCCGGCCGAACCGGATCCGCTCCCGGTCGGAGATCCGCCGGGACACGCGGCGCGGCTCGAAGTGGAACTTCCCGACGAGCAGGTCGCGGAAGAACTCCTCCGATTCCGTCCCGGCCACGCCGTACCAGGAGAGCAGGACCGGGAGCGACTCCAGCGCCGGCGCGTCCTCCTCCGAGGCCCACACCTCCACCTCCGGGAACTCGCGCAGGAAGAGGAAATGGTCCTCGTGGTAGTGGGTCAAAAGGATCGCGGAGAGCCCCTCCCGCTCCCGGAGCCTGCGGATCTCCTCGAGGTCCGATCCGCAGTCTACGAGGATCCCCCCTCCGTCCCGGACGTAGAGCGAGTGGGAGTAGGGGTACCGGCCCCCCTTTCCCCCCTCGACGAGCAGGAGCCGCTCCGTGATCCGGCGGATCATCGGGCGGCTCCGAAAAGCGGTTCCCGGCGAACGGCGATCGGGATATCATGCCGGGGTTCATTCCGGCACGTTTCGAAGGGACCGATGCGCAAGGTATTGCTGTTGCCGTTCTGCCTTTCCCGGGCGGAGCAGGAGGAGATCGGCCGGATGGCCGGGGAGCGGGGGTACGCCGTGGTGGTCGCCCGCTCCACGGGGAGGGCGCTCTCCGAGGTGCGCGCCCATGTCGGGGCCGGGAGCGAAGAGCCGGTCCGGATCGTCGGGGTCGTCTGCGCGGGGAGGGCGAAGAAGGTCGGGGTCGGGCTGTTCCTCCTCAAGATCCGCCAGTGGGGGAAGAAGGCGCTGGGGCTTCGGACCCGGCGGATCGAGCTGGCCCGGGTGGCGGTCGTCGGCGGGACGAAGTCGCTGTTCGGACGCCGGGACTGCCGGGTCGGCTTCAACGTGGCGGACCGGGAGGTGCTCTCGCGGGCGCTGGACGGGGAGGACACCTTCATTCGCCTGTAAAGGGCGGGGGACCGGCGCCCGGGGCCGCCGCACCGGGGGAGCCGGCAACCCGGGGGGGACGGAGGATGTCGCCCCTCCGCCGGATCGACCGGACCGTCCCGCTGCGCAGAAGCCGCCCGATGAGATAGTAGGCCGCCGCGATCCCCGCCCCTCCGGCCGCCAGGCGGACGAGCGACCCCGGCAGCGATTCCCAGGAAAAATACCGGGAGAGCCGGTCGAGGAGGAGGCTTCCGACCCAGGCCGCGCCTCCCCCGGCGAGCGCCAGCTTGAGATATTCCCGGATCTCGGAGAGCCCTTTCCTTCCCACGGTCTTCGCCATCAGGATTCCGTAGAGGACCATCGCGTAGAGGAGGATCCCCCCGGTGCCGGCCAGCGCCAGACCGCGGACCCCCATCCTCTGGGTCAGCAGGTAGTAGGCCGGGATCGTGGCAAGCCATGCCCCGGTGCCGACCAGGGTGGGGGTCCAGGTGTCCTTCATGGCGAAGAACCCCCGCGCCACGATCGTCTGCGCGCACCAGAAGGGGATCCCGATCGAGAAGACCGCCAGGGCGGAGGCGGTCTGAAGGGTGTCCTCGATCCGGAACGCCCCCCGCTTGAAGACGACCAGCACCACTTCCCGGGAGAGGACCCCGAATACCGCCGCGGCGAGGCAGGAGACGAGGAAGACCCACCGGAGGGTGAGCGACAGGGTGTCCCAGAGGGCCTCCCGCTCCCCCCGCGCCGCGAGGGCGGAGAGGAACGGGTAGGAGGCGACCCCGGAGGCCTGCCCGAACACTCCGATCGGCACCTGCATCAGGCGCCGGGCGTTGTTCAGCCAGGTGATCGCCCCCGCGACCAGGAAGGAGCCGAAGATCCGGATCATCCACTCGTCGACCACCACCAGGGAGAAGCCGAGCATGATCGGGATCGACAGGCGCACGAACTCCCGCAGCCCAGGGTCCTGCAGGTCGAACCGGGGGGAGAAGGAGAGCCCCGTCCGCCACGCGCCGGCCGCCTGGATCACGAAGTTCCCGAGGAAGGAGCCGGCGAGGACCCCCCAGGCGAACCCTTCCATCCCGTGGGTGCGCCCCAGCGCAAGCCCCCCGGCGATGATCCCGGCGTTGTAGACAAGAGGCGCGAGGGCCGGGAGGAAAAAACGGTTCCGGGAGTACTGGACCGCCATGAGGAGACCCCCCAGGTAGAAGAAGGCCTGGGCCGGGAGCACGATCCGGGTGAGCCGCACGGCCGTGGCGACCTGGTCGGGGGGGAAGCCCGGGGCGATGAACGGGACCAGCCGTTCGGCGAGAAACTCCCCGAGGATGATGAAGAAGAGCATCGCGAGCCCCATCACGGTCGCGATCGCGGAGAAGGAGCGGTATCCCTCCTCCTCCCGCCCCTCCGCGAGGTACCGGGAGAAGATCGGGATGAAGGTGATCGAGAGGGCGCCGCCGGCCAGCAGGTAGTTCAGAAAGTCGGGGATCGTGAAGGCGGCGAAGTAGGCGTCGGTCTCCGGGGTCGCCCCGTGCTGATAGGCGATCACCGCGTCCCGCGCGTAGCCGAGGAGGCGGCTCAGGAAGACCGAGGCCATCATGACCGCGGCGGCGCGGCCCATCTGTCGGGACGTCGAGTCGGCCATCCTACTGAATATACTCGAAGGCCGCGGCATCGGCACTAAGAACCGGGACGTTCCTAAGAAGTGGCGCCTCGGCGCATCGAGGGAGTCCTTCGGTGGTATCATGAA
>MGPV01000033.1:10911-31803 GCA_001797615.1 Deltaproteobacteria bacterium GWC2_65_14 | reverse complement strand
CACCAAGTCTTCCCGGTAGGGGGCGATCACGGCGAGGAAGGCGTCCGGTTTGGCTCGGAGATTTTTGTGGACGAGGACCGCGCCCTCCTGGTTGAGAATGCACACGTAGATTGACCTCGCGTGGAGGTCCACGCCGCAGTAATATTTGTGCTGCTGGGTGTAGAAACGCATCCGCTCTCCTCCTTTCGCGTCGGGGATTCCCTGGAAGGGTATCCCGACAGGTCCCGCGGGGGCACCAGAGGGAGGGGGGCATGAACAGGATCAACGGGTTGCAGCTGACGGCTCCTTCAGTCACGCTTTTATGTTTCTCGTTGGTAAAAGCGCGCCTTCGGCCCGCAGCTTAAGCCGAGCGTTAGCCCGGCTGCGCCGGAATGGATGAGAAATAATAGAAGATTTGATATCCTGCTTCCCAGGATGATGTGAAAGAAAGGAATGCATAGTAATGCCCACAGTGAAAATCATTGGGGCGTATCGGTTTTTCTTCTACAGCAACGAGGGAGATGAACCGCCACATGTTCATGTGAAGCGAGAAAAATGTTCGGCGAAATTTTGGCTCCGTCCTGTTGCTCTTGTGTATACGAGTGGTTTCAAGGGGGCGGAATTGCGAAAATTAGAAAAAATAATCAATCAAAATAGCGCGCGATTTATGGAGGCATGGGATGCGTACTTCAAAGGCTGAAGTTTTTGCACGGGCACAGGATGTTCGAGTAACGGCAGATGATTTGATTGTCGATCTTACTGATGGAAGGAGCATTACTGTTCCGTTGGCTTGGTTCCCGCGTTTACTGCATGCAACCGCTGCACAAAGGAGAAAATGGGAACTTATTGGTGAAGGCGAAGGTATTCATTGGCCGCTGATAGATGAGGATTTGAGCGTTGCTGGATTACTTCGTGGTACTCCTGCCCCGCCAAAAACCCGTCGCGCGGGCTAACAACGGCTTGAAGCTGACGGCTCCTTCGCGTTCACGCTTTTTCTATTCCTCGCGGGTAAAAAGCGTGCCCGCTCGGCCCGCAGTTTAACCGGAGCGTTAGCCAGATTTTTTCCGATCCAAACCCCATATCCTTCTTGCCATATATACGCCATTGACGTATATTGAGATATGCTCTTTATTGGATCGCCGATATTCACCAAGGAGGTTCGAGCGCTCCTACGGGACGATGAGTAGCGCGCCTTGCAATCCGCCATTCTCCTTCGTCCCGAGCAAGGCACTGTCATCACTGGCAGCGGTGGTCTCCGAAAACTTCGATGGGGCATATCGGGGAAGGGCAAGCGGGGAGGTATACGCGTGATCTACTACTGGGAAAGAGAGCAGTACACGATCTACATGCTGTTTTTGTATCCCAAGTACAAGCATGAGGACCTGACGTCGGCACAGCTCCGAGTACTCAGCCGCCTGGTCCGGGAGGAGTTCAAATGAAAAAACAGGATTTCGATAAACTCGTTGAAAGCGTGAAGCAGGCAGGAAAAATCCGGCGCGGAGAAATGAAGCCGAGCCGCACGTTCAAATTTCGGCCTGCTGATATCAAGGCAATCCGGGTTCGTTTAGGAAAGTCGCAGACTGAGTTCGCGTTGATGATCGGTGTGAGCGTTGCGACTCTCCGGAATTGGGAACAGGGACGTCGAAATCCCGAGGGCCCGGCCCGGGCACTTCTCAAGGTTGCAGCTGAGAATCCCGAGGCCGTCGCGGAGGCCTTGGGTTTCGAGTCTATATCGAAAACTGGCTAACAGGCTGAAGCTGACGGCTGCCCTGCAGGAGATCGTGTGGCCCCGCAGCTTAGCCTGAGCGTTGATACATTGGAACAAGACCATAATAACAACTCCATTGATGGGCAGCATACCATTTGAGTCGACAAGCGATAACTTACTACAGTACGTGATACAACTGTTGGTCGCTCAATATACGAAGATATAAGGGCTGTTTCGATATTGCAGGAAAAGGGGAGGCCTTTGTATGACTCACAAAAAAATCGCCATGGAACATGATAAGAAGATCGCTCTTGTCGCGCACGACAACAAGAAGAGCGATCTGATTGAATGGGCAATATATAATCGAGTGCTCTTGGCTCACCACAGAATATATGCGACAGGGACAACCGGCGAGATCTTGGAACAAGAGCTTGGCGTTAAAATCACCAAACTCCAGAGTGGACCATTGGGCGGTGATCAGCAAATCGGAGCCAAAATAGCTGACAACGAGGTCGATTTTCTCATCTTTTTCTGGGATCCGCTTGAACCGATGCCCCACGATCCAGATGTCAAGGCGCTCTTGCGCATGGCGGTCGTTTGGAACATTCCGATTGCCTGCAATCGCGCCTCCGCCGATTTCATGATCTCCTCTCCCTTGATGGATAGCCATTATGATCGTCTTGTGCCCGATTATGATGTGTATCGTACACGGAAGATAACCAGGGACGAATGAGCAGGGTAAATCGCCGCCGAGTTGGCCGGAGAAGACAATTTTTTCTAAATTCATTGCTCAGTGACTAACCGGTTGAAGCGAACCAAGCCCCTTGCTTGTTCAAGCTTGGCCGCTTACCCGGATTCGCCGGCACAGCCACCTCGGTCAAATTAGTCCGCACGACTTTGAACAGGCAGCGTCAAATCAGGCCTGACGGTTGTCTACGAAATCGGGGGAAGTCCATAAGCGTCATGAAAAATCGACGTTCGCTACGACGGCGGGAGAAGCAAAAATTTCCAGGGGAATTCCCGTGAAAGAACACCTGTATGGATATTATGCTACTCGTATTTATCTTCCGTTATCATCGCTTTCACGACGCTGGAGGAGGTGTTTTCATAGATATAAATACCGGAAGGGTCGCTTCCTGCAACAGACGCATTTACCCATAGTCCATTGGTCGAGCTGCACGAATGTGTGGATACCGCGGGTATGGGAGCAAAAGAAATCGAGCGGAAATGTGCGAATCAGCGAACTCGGCATCCTCTCTGCCTTTGCTGCAAGTTGCGAAGATCTGACAAATATCTTTGAAATAGGCACTTTTGACGGTCGGACGACTTTAAATCTGGCATTGAATTCACCTCCTGATTGCATGATTTACACTCTTGATCTCCCCCCAGACGGTAAGACAATGTTCGCTATTGACGCCGGAGAACGTCACATGGTTGATAAGCCTAAACCTGGTTCCCGTTACGATAGATATCGTGGCCTGGTTCCCGTGGGAGTCGGGAAAATACATCAACTACTGGGCGATTCAGCAACGTTCGATTACAGTCCATACAGGAACTCCTGCTCATTGGTGTTTGTGGATGGCTCTCACGCCTACGAATATGTTATGTCCGATACGCGCGCAGCCATGAGTATGGTTAAGAAAAACGGAGTCATCATTTGGCATGATTATGGAATCTGGGAAGGAGTTACGAGAGCTTTAGAAGAATTGGAAAACCAGGGGAATTTTGGCCTTCGTAATATTCGTGGCACAAGCCTCGTGTATTGGAAGAAGGAATAAGGTTTTCTGTCTACGTTTGATAAATGGCACCTGACTAAAAGCTGAGGGCGATTCCGACTCCCATTGGTGGATGATGAGCACGCTGGTTCTGACGATACCGGTCGTCTACCCGGAGGATCGGGAACGGTATTCCTCCAACGAGGATGCGGCCGACGACGCCGCGAGGAGCGGAGGATGGGGCGAACCTATTTTGAGGACCTGAGAGAGGGGGAATATCTTCCGTGCAGGCCGTTCTCCCTGGACCGGTCCGAGATCATCGAATTCGGAAAAAAATACGACCCCCTCCCCTTTCATGTCGAGGAGGCGGCGGCCCGGGCTTCCCTGTTCGGCGGACTCATCGCCTCGTCCCTGCATACCCTGTCGGCATGCACCCGCGTCGTGGTCGAGGCCCAGGGAGACGTCGCGATCCTGAGCGGCCTGGGGATCGACGAGGTGAAACTGTTCCATCCCGTAAGGCCGGGAGATGTGCTTTCGGTGAAGGCCCGCTGGTCGGATCTCAAACGGTCGCGCAGCAAGCCGGATCGGGGGATCGCGGGGTTGAAGTGCACGGTTTCGAACCAGCGGGGGGAGACCGTCGTCGAATACGGGTACCGGTATCTGGTCGCCTGCCGGGAATCCGCCTGAGGCATCACACCCGGTCGAAACCGGCCTCTTCTGCGAGGGGATCCGCCGGCTTTTCTTCGGGAAGGGACTCGTAGCATATAAGAATCCCAGGAAAGAAGAGCGGCGCGTCGTCCGAAAAGAACAGGAAGAGGGTTCTTCATCTCCCGCGACGGGAGGTCGACATGCAGTACACCGAGGGACAGAAAACGGAATTCCGGAAATCCTTCGCCGCGAGGCGCCGCAGGCAGTTGATGGTTTCCGTCCCCATGTTCCCGCTGATTTTCGGAGTGATCCTCCTGGAAAAGAGGGGACAGGCGGCGGACATCGGAGTCGAAGCGGGCAGCCTCGTCCTCTTCCTGTTCCTGGCCATCGCCGGAGCGATCGCCTTTTCCCTCTGGAACTGGCGATGCCCCGCCTGCAGGCGGTATCTGGGGAAGCAGATGAACCCGAGATTCTGCAGCGAGTGCGGAGTGGGGCTCCACCAGGCCGTCGGGACGCCTACAGCCGGTTGATCACCGAAGAGATCACACCGGCGCCGAATCCGTTGTCGATGTTCACCACGGCGACCGTCGGGGCGCAGGAGTTCAGCATCCCCAGCAGCGCCGCGACCCCGCCGAAGCTCGCGCCGTAGCCGACGCTGGTCGGGACGGCGATCACCGGCTTGTCGGTCAGCCCTCCCACCACGGAAGCCAGGGCCCCCTCCATCCCGGCCGCCACCACGATGACCCGGGCCTCGAGCAACGCCTTCTTCTGCATCAGCAGCCGGTGGATCCCCGCCACTCCCACGTCGAAGAGCCGCTCCACCCGGTTCCCCAGGAACTCCGCGGTGACCGCGGCCTCCTCCGCGACGGGGATGTCGGAGGTGCCTGCGGTCACCACCAGGATCTTCCCCTTCCCGGTATCCGCGGGCTTCTTCGACCGGATCACCAGGCAGCGCGCCTCCTGGAAGTGCTCCGCCCTGCGGAAAACGCGGCGGACCGCCTTCGCCTTCGCCCCGTCGATCCGGGTGATGAGGACGTCGGAGCCCCCCTTGCGCATCGCCTTCGCGATCGCGACGACCTGTGCGGCGGTCTTCCCCTCGCCCAGGATCACCTCGGGCACCCCCTGCCGGATCGTCCGGTGATGGTCCACGCTGGCCATCCCCAGACTCTCGAACGGCAGGGAGCGGATCCTGCGGAATGCCCCCTCCACGGAGGATTTCCCATCGGCGACCTCCCGCAGCAGCCTTCTCAACCGTTCCGCCGTCAATCCGTCCCCTCCCACATCTCCTCGCCGGGCCCCTCGTCCTCCTCCTCGGAGGAATCCACCTTTCCTTCCGCCCCTGCAACTCGCACCCGGATCTCCTTGACCGCCCTCTCCGTCGCCTTCTCCACGGTGAAGACGGCGCCCCGAACGGAAAACGACTCCCCCGCCCGGGGGATCCCTTCGGCCAGCGAGATCAGCATCCCCCCCACCGTGGAGTATTCCCCCTCCGGGAGACGGACCCCGATCTCCTCCCCGAACCGGTCGACCTCCATCCTCCCGAGCACGAGAAACTCCCCGGGCGCGACCTTCCTATAGTATTCGATCGCCGGCTCGTATTCATCCTGGATCTCCCCGACGACCTCCTCCACGACATCCTCCGCCGATACGATCCCGGTCACCCCGCCGTATTCGTCCACCACGATGGCGAAGGAGACTCCCGCCTCCTGGAACCTGCGCAGCAGTTCGTCGATCGGCATCAGCTCGGGCACGTAGAGCGCCTTCCGCATCAGGGGAAGGATCGGCTCCCCGGGCGGGCGCCCGACGATGTCGATGACGTGCAGGTAGCCCACCACGTGGTCGATCCGGTCCCGGTAGACGGGGTAGCGGGAATGCCCCTTCCGCGCGGCGAGCGCGGCGGCCTCCCGGCAGTCCGCCCCTTCCGGCAGGGCGACGACATGCACCAGCGGCCGGAAGATGTCGGCGACCTTGGTCTCCCCGAAGTGGAAGACCCTCCGGACCATCGCCCGCTCGTGCGCCTCCAGGTCGGAGCCGGACCGGCTCATCTGAAGCAGGAGCTGAAGCTCCTCCCGGGTCAGCATCCCGTGGATCGGGCCGCCCCCTCCGAACGGCTTGGCCAGGATGCGTGCGACGAACGCCGTGACCGAGACCAGGGGGTAGAGCGCGACCTGGGCGACCCGGATGAAGCGGGCGGCGGGCCCGGCCAGCCGGTCCGCCCGGGGCTGGGCGAAGCTCTTCGGGACGATCTCCCCGAAAAGGATCACGAGGGGGGTGATCACCGCCACGGAAATCCATGCCGCCCGGTCCCCGTAGCGGGGAAGGAAATGGGCCGTGGTCAGGACCGTCGAGAGGACGATGAAGATGTTCGTCCCGGTGAGCGTCGTGGCGAGCGCGCGGTCCGGACGCCCGAGCAGCCGGAGGGCGGCCGCGGCTCCCCGGTCCCCCCGGCGGGACCGGTCGGTGAGCCGGTGCCGGTCGGCGGAGATGAGCACCATCTCCGCCCCGGTGAAGAGCCCCTCCATCAGGAGACAGAGCGCGATCGTCAGGGCCAGTCCCATCGCCTCAGCCCGTCCCCTCCTCCAGATTTTTGACGCCGACCTCGACGATCCGGATCCCCTTCACCCTCTCCGCCGTGAACCGGCAGGCCCCCAGCACGATCGAGTCGCCACGACCGGGGAGCCTGCCGAACTCGTGAAGGAGAAGGCCGGCCACCGTGTCCCACTCCTGGTCGGGAAGACCCGCCTGGAAGGCATCGTTGAAACGGTGGATGGGGGTCTTCCCGAGCACGCGCCAGGAGCCGTCCGGCCGCTCCAGGATCTCCTTCTCCTCCCGGTCGTGCTCCTCCCGGATCTCCCCGAAAAGCTCCTCGAGGACATCCTCCAGCGTGACGATCCCGACGATCTCCCCGAACTCGTCGACTACCAGGGCGAGGTGGACCTTGCGCCGCTGGAAATCCTGCAGCAGGAGGGGAAGCTTCTTCGAGGAGGGAACGACGAAGGGTGGCTTGAGCAGGTCGGCAAGGTCTGTTTCTCCCTCCCCTTCCGCCCACAGCCTCAGCATGTCCTTGAGGTAGAGGATTCCGACGACGTTCTGCCGGGTTCCCCGGTAGACGGGAATCCGGGAGCGCCGGTACTTGCCGGCCTGCTCCAGGAGCTCCCGCCGCTGGATCTCCACGGACACCATGAACACATCGGCCAGCGGCGTCATGATCTCCCTCGCCCGCTGGTCGGTAAGCTCGAAGATGTTGTGGATCAGCTTCCTCTCGCCCGGGTCGAGAAACCCGTTCTCCCCGCCGACGTCCACGAGGGCGCGGAACTCCCGCTCGGTGAGCCCGCGCCTCTTCCCCGCCACCTTGCCTCCCCCCAGGAGGCGCAGGATTCCCTCGGCCAGCGTCTCCACCAGCCAGCGAACAGGGGCGACCGCCCGGGAAAAGAGCCGGAACGGCCCCGCGGCGAAGAGGGAGAAGGATTTCGCCCGCGGCCACACGATCAGCTTGGGGGCGATGTCCCCCAGGATCAGGATCCCCAGCGTGCCGGCGGCGAGGGCCACTACCTCGCCGTGCGCCGGGACCAGCGGGATCAGCAGCACGGCCAGCAGGGAGGAGATGGAGACGTTGACGATTTCGTTCCCGATGAAGATCGTCGCGATCAGGCGGCTCGGCCGCTCGAGCATTTTCTCTACGGTGGCCGCCATCCGGTTTCCCTCGCGTCTCCACTTCAGCAGGTCGACCCGCCGGAGGGCGAAGAAGGCGGTCTCCGTCGCGGAGAAAAAGGCGGAGGCGAGGAACAGGAACGGGAGGATCAGGATCTTCATCGACGGGATTGACCCTCCCTGCCCCCCTTGCGGGAACCGGTTCCCGGGGAAGGGGGCGCCGGGAAGTGGGAGAACCCCACCGGCAGGTCCGCATCCTCCATCCAGGAGCCGTCGGCCCGCAGGACCCGGATCCCCGGCCGCCCAGTCACCACGCCGATCGGGAACACCCGCGCGGGGAAGGAGCGCGCCGCGCGCCGGAACGCCGCGAACCGGCCGGAACGCACGGCCATCAGCAGCTCGTAGTCCTCCCCCCCCGCGAGGAATGCCGACACCGGGTCTTCCCCGAGCGAGGAAGCCGCCTCCCGGAACCTTTTCGAGAGCCGGAACGCACGCTCGTCCAGCAGGGCCCCGCCGCCGCTCTCCCCGAGCATCCGGCGCAGGTCGGGCAGCACCCCGTCGCTCACGTCGATCATGGCCGACACCGCGCCCGACCGGGCGGCGGCGATCCCCTCCTGAAGACGGGCGACCGGTGTGAGATGGGACCGCATCGCCTGCCTCCGCCACCCCCTCGGGGCCTTCGGACGCCCCCTGGAGAGCAGCCGCAACCCCAGGAACGACCATCCCGGGTCCCCGGTCAGGTAGAGGAAGTCCCCGGGACGCGCGCCGTTGCGCCGGATCTCCCGGCCGCGCCGGATCCTCCCCACCAGGGCCAGCGAGAGGGCGAGCCGCTCTCCCCGGCAGGTATCCCCCCCCATCAGCCGGGTCCCCGAGGGGCGCGCGGCCTTTGCCATGCCGCCGAAGATGCCGGAGAGCAGCGCCAGGGGAGTGTCCGGCGGCGCCGCCACCGACACCAGGTAGCAGTCGGGCGAGGCGCCCATTGCCGCGAGGTCGGAGAGGTTCGCCATCAGGGCCCGCCAGCCGACCTCCTCGGGGCGGAAGTAGCGGAGGTCGAAGTGAACCCCTTCCAGGAGCATGTCCGCGGTAAGCACCAGCTTCCCGCCCCGGGCGGGAAGCACGGCCGCGTCGTCGCCGATGCCGAGTTCGCCCGGCCGGACCGGACCGCCGAACCGTCGGCGCACGTGTTCGATGAACCCGGATTCGCCGAGGTCGCGGAGTAGCCCCCGCAAGGGGCGCTCCCGCTTCACCGCCGGGTCCGGTTCCCCGCCCCCGCGCTGCGCGTTGCCGCCGCGGAGCGTTTCGTCCCGGCCCGGGGCGTTCCCTCCGGGTCCCCGGCGCGGAACGGATTTTTCGTGAGCGCCTTCGCGATGACCTCGTCCATGTTCCGTGCCAGCGAGAAGGTGAACTGCCTCGCCTCGTGACGGGGGATCTCCTCCAGATCCTTCCGGTTCTGCTCCGGCACGATGACCTCGGTGATGCCGGCCCGCAGGGCGGCCAGCGCCTTCTCCTTGAGCCCCCCCACGGGGAGCACCCGCCCGCGGAGGGTGATCTCCCCCGTCATCGCGACGTCCCGGCGGACCGGGATCCCGGTCAGCGAGGAGATCAGCGCGGTGGCGATCGTGATCCCGGCGGAGGGCCCGTCCTTGGGTATGCCCCCGGCCGGCACGTGGATATGGATGTCGAACTTCGCGTGGAAATCCTTCGCCAGCCCGAGGCGCGAGGCGCGGGAGCGGGTGTAGGTGATCGCCGCATGGGCGCTCTCCTTCATCACCTCCCCGAGCGATCCGGTAATCGTCACGCTTCCCTTCCCCTTGACCAGGGAGACCTCGATGAAGAGGATGTCTCCGCCCGTCGGGGTCCAGGCCAGCCCGGTGGCAACTCCGACCTCGTCCTCCTCCCCTTCCGTCTCCGGGAGGAATTTCTGGATCCCGAGGTACTTCGAGAGGTTCCCGGAGGTGATCCGGTACGGTCCCTTCTCCCCCTCCGCGATCCTTCGCGCGATCTTCCGGCAGATCTGGGAGATCTCCCGCTCGAGGTTGCGCAGCCCCGCCTCCCGCGTATACTGGTGGATGATCGCCAGGATCGTCTTGTCGGTGATCCGGACCTGCTTCTCCGTGATCCCGTTCTCCTCCAGCTGCCTCGGCAGGAGGAACTGCTTCGCGATCGCCAGCTTGTCCACGTCGGTGTACCCCGAGATCCGGATCACCTCCATCCGGTCCTTCAGGGCGGGAGGGATCGGGTCGATGATGTTCGCCGTGGTGATGAACATCGTCTTCGACAGGTCGAAGGGGACGTTCAGGTAGTTGTCGCTGAAGGCGAAGTTCTGCTCGGGGTCGAGCACCTCCAGCAGCGCGGCGGAGGGGTCGCCCCGAAAATCGGCCCCCAGCTTGTCGATCTCGTCCAGCATGAAGATCGGGTTCCGGGTCCCGGCCTGCTTGATCCCCTGGATGATCCGACCGGGGAGCGCCCCGACGTAGGTCCTCCGGTGTCCCCGGATCTCCGCCTCGTCCCGCACCCCGCCCAGCGACATCCGGACGAACTTGCGCCCCATCGCCCGCGCGATCGACTTCCCCAGGGAGGTCTTCCCGACCCCCGGGGGCCCGACGAAGCAGAGGATCGGCCCCTTGATCTTGTCCTTGAGCTTGCGGACCGAGAGATACTCGAGGATCCGCTCCTTGACCTTCTCCAGGTCGTGGTGGTCCTCGTCGAGGATCTTCTTCGCCTTCGCGATCTGGATGTTGTCCTTGGTCTCCTTCTTCCAGGGGAGCTCGATCATCCAGTCCAGGTAGGTCCGGACCACCGAGGACTCGGCCGAGTCGGGGTGCATCCCCTCCAGCCGCCGGAGCTGCTTCTCCGACTCCTTCTGCACCTCCTCCGGCATCCCCGCGGCCTGGATCTTCCCCCGAAGGTCCTCCATCTCCTCCGACTTGCCGTCGGCGTCGCCCAGCTCCTGTCGGATCGCCTTCATCTGCTCGCGCAGGAAGTACTCCCGCTGGCTCTTCGACATCTCCTCCTTCGCCTGGTTCTGGATCTTGGCCTGCATCTCCGCCAGCTGGAGCTCCCGGGAAAGCAGGTTGTTCACCAGGGTCAGGCGGGCGACGGGGTCGATCTCCTCCAGCACCCCCTGGGCCTCCTCGAGCTTCAGCCGGAGATTGCTCGCGACCAGGTCGGCGAGGACGCCCGGGTTCTGGATGTTCTCGGTGACCATCAGGATCTCGGCCGGCATGTTCTTCAGGGAGAGGATCTTCTCGATCTTCTCCCGGCAGGAGCGCATCAGCGCCTCCACCTCGAGCGACCCTTCCCGTACCGGCGGCTCCACGAGCCGCTCGATCCGCACCCGCACGAAAGGACGGGGCTGGAGGAACTCCTGGATCCGCGCCTTCACCACCCCCTGGATCAGGATCTTGAGCCTGCCGTCCGGGAGCTTCAGCATCCGCATGATCATGGCGACCGTTCCGGTCCGGTAGAGCTCCTCCAGCGCCGGCTCCTCGGTCGAGGGGTCCTTCTGGGTGGAGAGAAAGATGTACCGGTCGCGGGAGAGCGCCTCGTCCACCGCCGCGACGGAGGCCTCCCTTCCGACGAACAGGGGAAGCGTCATGTAGGGGAAGATGACGATGTCGCGCACCGGCATCATGGGAAGAACGTCCGGGATCTCCGGGGCGCTTTCCTTTCCCTCGCCCTCGGCCGGCCCCGCGGACGGACCCTTCTCCGGTTCCGGCGTTTCCGCCTCCTGGCTTTCCGGATCGTCCTTCCTGATCGGTTCGTCGGTCATGTCGATCGCCCCCCCTGGATTCGGATGCGCCTCACCGTTCGTCCTCGATCGGGATCCGCCGTCTCCTTCCCCGCCGCTCCTCGCATTTCGGGATGCACAGCGAGAGAACCCCCCCCTTCAGCGTCGCGCTCACATGGGCCATGTTCAGGCAGCCGTTCATCTCGAAGGCCCGGTAGAACCTCCCGAAGGTCCGCTCCAGGCAGAGGAAGGAGACCAGCGCCCCGCACGACTCCTGGACCTTCTCCCCGGTCACCTCGATCGCCATCCCCTGGACGAACACCCCGATGGAGCGCACCGGGATTCCGGGAAGTTCCAGCCGGATCGTGATCCCGTCCTCGGTCTCGTGGATATCGGCCGGAGGAAGGATCCCGTGCTCCCCGGCCAGGTCCTGGATCGTTACGCGGCTCCGGGAAGTGACCAGCAGCGTGGCCTCCCCCTCCTCGACGTTCCGTTTCTTGGGCGTCCTGCTCACTTCGTTTTCTCCTTTGCCAGAAAGGCGCGCAGTCCGGGGCCGATCTCCCGGTCCTTGAGGGCGAAGGCGATGTTGGCCATCAGGAATCCCAGCTTGTCCCCGGCGTCGTACCGGACCCCCTCGAACTCGTAGGCGATCACCCGCTCCTGCTCCAGCAGCGACTTGATCGCGTCGGTGAGCTGGATCTCCCCGCCCGCCCCCGCGCCGGTCCGCTCCAGGACCGGAAAGATCGAGGCCGGCAGGATGTACCGGCCGATCACCGCGAGATCCGACGGGGCCTTGGCGGGCCTGGGCTTCTCGACCATGTCCAGCACCTCGTGCACCCCGGGGGCGAGCCTCTTCCCCCGGATGATCCCGTACCGGGACACCTGCTCCTTCGGGACCCGCTGGATCGCGAGCACCGCGTCGGCGCCGAACCGGGAGCCGACCTCGATCATCTGGCGCAGCACCGGCACCTTCGAGTCGATCACGTCGTCGGCCAGGATGACGGCGAAGGGCTCCTCGCCGACGATGTCCCTCGCCCGCAGGACCGCGTGACCCAGCCCCAGCGGCATGTGCTGGCGGACGTAGAAGAAGTCCGCCATGTCGGTGACCCGCTGCACGACGGCGAGCTGCGCCGCGCTCCCCTTCTTCCGGAGGATCTCCTCCAGCTCGAAGGCCACGTCGAAATGATCCTCGATCGCGTTCTTCCCCCGCCCCGTCACGATGATCATGTCGCGGATCCCGGAGGCCCGGGCCTCCTCGACCCCGTGCTGAATGAGCGGCTTGTCCACGAGGGGAAGCATCTCCTTGGGAGACGCCTTCGTCGCCGGGAGAAACCGCGTGCCGAACCCCGCCGCGGGGAAGACCGCCTTGCGTATCCTCATGCCTCCTCCCTCTGTTGTTCCGACCTGCTTCCGAATCGCCGGAAGAATTCCTCCACCTCGGAGCGGTTCCGCGTCCAGCGCATCGCCGGCAGGCTGTCCCGGAAGATCGCTCCGTATCCGCGGGTCACGATCCTGCGGTCGAGCAGGGCGACCACCCCGAAGTCGTCGCTCCGCCGCAGGAGGCGGCCGATCCCCTGCCGCAGCGCCAGCACCGCCTCCGGGACCTGGTATTCCGTGAAGGGATCCTCCCCCCTCTCCCGGATCGCCCGGATGCGCGCCGTGACGACAGGGTCGTTCGGCGGCGCGAACGGAAGCTTGTCGATCACCACGCAGCGAAGGGACTCCCCGGGAACGTCGATCCCTTCCCAGAAGGTCCCCGTCCCGACCAGGACGGCGTCCCGGTCCTCCCGGAAGGTCCGCAGGAGGTGGGACCGGGGCCCCTCGCCCTGCACGAGCAGCGGCACCGCAAGGCGCTCCCGCAGCACCCCGACCAGCAGCCCGAGGGTGCGGTAGCTGGTGCACAGGACCAGCGCCCCGCCCCCCGACGCGCGAAGAACCTCCGCGGTTTCCCTTCCGGCCGCTTCCGCAAAACCCTCGTCGGCCGGGTCTGGAATCCCGCGGGGAACGTACACCAGCGCGTTCCTCGCGAAATCAAACTCATTATCCACGATCAGTTCCCCAGCTTCAACACCGCCCAGTCCCACGCGCCTGCGGAAATACCCCAGATCGCCGGAAACCGAAAGGGTGGCGGAGGTGACCAGGACGGGGCGGGATCCGTCCCACAACCTCTCGGCCAGGACCGGCGACACCTCGACGGGTGTGCGGTGCAACACGACCGAGCTCCCCCGGCGCTCCCCCCAGGAGACCGCCTCCGAGGAATCGGCCGACAGCAGCGAGGAGAGATCCTCCGCGAAGGAGTCGACCCGCCGCAGGAGCCCTTCCGCAGCACCGGGGCCCTCCCCTTCGGGAACCCGGGAGCCGGGGCCCCCGGAGAGGGAAAGGGAAAGCTCCCCTCCCGCGCGGGCCAGCTCCCGGTAGGAACTCCGAAGCGGGGTCGCCGCACCGGGGGCGGGAAGAACGAACCGCCCCTCCCCCTCGCCGGCGGACCGGAAAAAGGCATCCGCCGCCCTGCGGAACTCCTCGGTGAGAGGGAGGATCCCCTCCCACTCCTTTCCCTCCGACGCCGCCGCGCGCCGGACGTCCCGGACGATCTCCAGCGCCCGCGAGAGCGAGACGGTGACGCCGAAGAATGCGGACGCCACCTCCTCGATCCCCTGGGCCTCGTCGAAGACCACGGCCTCCGCGTCGGGGAGCACCTCCCCGCCACGCTCCCCCGCGCCGCCGGATCCGCCCCCTCCCCTGCGGATCCGCAGGGAGAGCTCGGCGAAGAAGAGGTGATGGTTCACGACGACGATGTCGGCCGCGGCCGCCCGCCGCCGGACATCCGCGAGGAAACAGCGCTCGGTCTCCGCGCAGACGGAGAAATCGCAGGTTTCGCTGCGGGCATTCACCTCAGACCAGGCGTGGAAATCGTCCGGGACTCCGGGGCATTCGGAGAGGTCTCCGGTCCGGGTGCTCTCCGCAAACGCCTTCATCCGGCCGAAGAACGACGCCTCCCGGGAGAACTCGAAGAGCGGCTCGGAGGCGAACCGCTCCCACCGGCGCCTGCAGAGGTAGTTCTGCCGCCCCTTCACCACGACGCAGGAGAAGGGGACCCCAAGCGCCGCCCGGACGAGCGGGATGTCGTTTTCCAGGAGCTGCTGCTGGAGCGTCTTCGTGCCGGTGCTGACGATCGTCCGAACCCCCGCCAGGACGCAGGGGACGAGGTAGGCGAGGGTCTTTCCGATCCCCGTGGCCGCCTCCGCCACGAGGGTCTCCCCCCGGGAGAGAGCCTCCCCCCAGGCCTCCGCCATCCGCAGCTGCCCGGGACGGGGCTCGAACCCCGGGACCGCGGCGGCGAAGGAGCCGCCGGTCAAGAACGCCTTCCGCACCTGTTCCCGGAAATTCTCCCGCACGACGGCATCCCGCCTATTCGGCGACCGGGACCAGGCGCCTGGACTCCACCCGCATCAGCGACAGGTCGCGGTACATCTCCCCCGAAGGTCCGAAGCGGAACAGCCCGGTGACCCCCCGGAAGGTCTTCATCGTGGGGAGCCATTCCCGAACCGCCACACCCGCCGGGCGGGATTCCTCTTTCCACGACTCCAGCCGGTAGGCCTCCGACAGCAGCGTGGCACCGTCATATCCCACCGCCTCGAACCGGGAGGGTGCGTATCCCATCCCTTCCCGGAAATTCTTCCGGAACCGGTCCCCCTGGGGCCCCGGGAGGGCATCGGCGTAGTCCAGGGAGAAGACCGCCCCGTTCACCGCTTCCCCGCCTCTCCGGATCAGCTCGTCGGAAATCCCCCCGGAGAACCCCGCCATGGGGAGGTAGACGTTGTAGTACCGGAGCTGCGAGGCGAGGAGGAACAGCTTGTCCCACCGGTCGGCGATGACGATCCCCTGCACCGAGAGCTGCATCGCCTTTCCCTTCTCCTTGGTCCCGGAATGCTCCGAGAAGGCCCTGCTTCCGACCGCCTTCCGGATCGCCTCGGTGAAGTCGTTCGTGTCCGGATCGTAGGAGACCGTTTTCGACAGCACGATCCCCTGCTCCTTCGCTGCGGTCCTCACCGCATCGGCGAAACCCTCCCCGTATCCATTCGTCGGGTGGAAGAGGAGCAGCTCCTTCGCCCCTTGCCGGGAAAAGTGCTCCAGCACCGCGCGCGCCTCCTGGATCGGGGTCAGCCCGAACCGGAAGAGGAACGGCTTCTCGGGGATCGCCTTCTGCCCGAGGTAGAGCACGGGGGGGGAGACGGGGCCGAAGATCATGCTCACGGAGTACCCTTCCTCCCCGGTCAGGGGGCCGAGGATGCCCACGACCGTTCCGTCGCGGGCGGCCGCCTCGTACTCCCGGCGTGCCTCTTCCGGCCGGGCCGCGCTGTCCCGCCAGCGCATTACCGGGAAGAAGAGGTCCGAGGTCTCCCCCTGCGCCCGCCGCAGGGCGACCTCCGCGCCGGTGAGGATGGCGAACCCGATGTCGGCATGCTTTCCCGACAGGGGGAGGATCCCCACGATCTTGGGGCGGGAGGCGATGATCTGCTCGAGCCGGTAGAGCTGCCGGGCCGCCTCTTCCCCCCTCTCCCCGCCCGCGCGGGCGGCCTGCCCCAGGGCGAAGGCCCCCATCCCGGGATATCCCATGCGCGCGGCATGACGGCCGAGGACGAGGTAGAGATGCCCCTTGACCTCCGCCTCCTCCTCCTCCTCCGCCGCCTCGCGGAGTGCCGGGATCGAGGCGAGGGCGTCGATCAGTGCCTCCCGCTCCTTCCGCAGGTCGGCCGCCTCCTCCGGCGACCGCGCCGCGGCGATCGCCCGGCGGAACTCGTCCAGCCCCCGCGGAAGATTCCCTCCCGAGGCGTCCGCCCTCGCCATCACCGCCAGAAGTTCCACCGGCTCCGCGAGAACATAGTGCTGCGCGAGCAGCGACGCGGCGACCTGCCTCGCTTCGGGCATCCGCCGCAGCGCCCGGTAGATCCGGAACTTCAGCTCCATGGAGGAGAGGACGAGGAACCGCCCCCGCGACAGGGACACCGCCTTGTCCGCAGCCTCCAGCGCCTGCTGGTACTCCCTCCGGGACAGGAGCAGGTCCCCGACCCGCATCCAGACGAATCCCTTCCGCTCGTCGTCCGGAGCGCCGTAGGCAAGGTCGAGGAAGCGGGAGAGGGCCTCCGCCGCCTGTCCGGCCTGGAAGGCCGACTCCGCCTGCCAGAAGGAGAGAAGCGGCATCCCGAAAGAAACCGGTTGCGCCGCAGCGTTTTCCGTCGCCGGCCGGAGCACGGGGACCATCTCCGCCAGGGAAGGGGCGAGCGGCGGAGGCTCCTCCGCGGCGCTCGCGGCGATGCAACCGATCGACAGGAGAAGAACCAGGGCTCCCGCCGCCCTGCGGAACCGGATGGCGGAACGGCGGACGGAAACGCCCGTCAACCGAAGATCTCCTTCACCTTCTCGAAGAAACTCCGCGTGCTCGGACCCGGCGACTCCAGGGAGATCTGCTGGTACTCGGACAATAGCTCCTTCTGCCGCTTCGTCAGCTTTTTCGGAACCTCGACCACGACCCGGATGACGAGATTCCCCCGCCGGTAGGAGTTCAGCTGCTGGATTCCCTCCCCCTTCAGGACGAACTCGTGGACCGCCGGGGTCCCCGAGGGAACGGAGAGGGTCTTCCGGCCGTTCAGCGTGGGAATCTCGATCTTGTCGCCGAGCGCGGCCTGGGAGAAGGTGATCGGCACCTCGCAGAAGAGGTCCACCCCCCGACGCTGGAAAATCGGGTGCTCCCCGGCGGAGATCACGATGTAGAGGTCGCCCGGGGGGGCTCCACGCGTCCCGGCCTCCCCCTCCCCCCGCAGCTTCAGGCGCGTCCCGTTGTCCACGCCCGGCGGGATCCTGATCTTGAGCGGCCGGCGCTCCGTGACGGTTCCGCTCCCGGCGCAGGCCGGGCAGATCTCCCGGGTCACCTCCCCGGCCCCGCGGCATCTCCCGCAGGTCCGGGACATCGCGAAGAACCCCTGCTGCACGGTGACCTGCCCGCGGCCGCCGCATGTACCGCACCGCTCCGGACGGGTCCCCTTCTTCGCCCCCGATCCCGAGCACTCCCGGCAGTGGGTCTGCCGGGGGATCTCGACCTCCTTCTCGGTCCCGATCACCGCCTCCTCGAAGGTGACGGCAAGGTTGTAGCGAAGGTCGTCCCCCCGGCGGGTCCGCTCGCGCCCCATCCCGCCGAAGATCGTCCCCATCCCGAAGAACTCGTTCAGCAGGTCCTCGACGCCGCCGAAGCCGAACCCCCCGAAGTCGCCGAATCCCTGCCCCGTCGGCCCCGCGTGGCCGAACGTGTCGTACTGGGACCTCTTCTGGGCGTCGGAGAGGACGGAGTAGGCCTCGTTCGCCTCCTTGAACCGCTCCTCGGATTCCCCGTCGCCGGGGTTGCGGTCCGGGTGGTACTGGAGTGCGAGCCGCCGGTAGGCCTTCTTCAGTTCCTCCGCGGAGCAGTCCCGGGAGACGCCGAGCACCTCGTAGTAGTCCCTTTTTTGCACGTCAACCCTCCCGGCCGGCGGACCCGGATTCCGCGTCTTCGCCGTCGCCCGAAGGGGCGAACGGCGACTGGGCGACGGTCACGTGGGCGGGGCGCAGAAGCCTTCCGTTCAGCAGGTACCCCCTGCAGCTTTCCGCGAGAACCGTCCCGTCGGGAGATCCCTCCCTCGGAACCACTCCGACCGCCTCGTGCAGGTTCGGATCGAACGGTTTCCCGACCGCCTCGATCTGCTCCAGCCCGAACTTCCTCAGCCCGGCGAGGAGCTGGTCATAGGTCATCCGGACTCCGGACAGGATCGCCTCCGCCGCCCCCGCCTCCCCGGGCTGGGAGATCGCCCTTTCCAGGTTGTCCAGGAACGGAAGGATCGCGAGCAGCAGGCGCTCGTTCCCGAAGGAAACGATCGCCTCCTTCTCCCGGGCGGTCCGCTTGCGGTAGTTGTCGAACTCCGCGGCCAGGTAGGCCATCCGGGTCTTCACCCGGGAGAGCTCGTCCTCCTCCCCGTCGATCGGGGTCTCCCCGTGGTCGGGATCCTCCGCCCCGATCCGGATCTCCTCCCCGTCCTCCGGGTGCGGGTCCCTTTTTTCGTCCGTCATGACAACTCCCTCGCCTCCACGCGCCAGTCCGTCCGGTGTCGCGGAATTTCGCGGTTACCGATGCTCGAACATGGAGGTCAGCAGCCTGGCGGTGTACTCCACGAGAGGAATGACGCGCGAATAGTCCATGCGGACCGGCCCGATGAGCCCGATGCTGCCCATGGCGGATTCCCCCTGGTGATAGCCCGACGCGACCACCGAGATGTCGGGAAGGTCCTCCACCGTGTTCTCGGAGCCGATCGACACCTGGAGGGCATCCAGGTCGAGCGCCTGGTCCAGGAGACGGACGATCAGGCTCTTCTCCTCGAAGGCGCGGAGGATCCGCTTGAGCTTCTCCACATCCTCGGTGAATTCCGGCTGCTCCAGGATGTTCGCCCTCCCTTCGACGTACACATCCCCCGGCGGCAGATCCGAAAAGGCCCGGGAACTCAGCCGGAGCGCGCGCAGCATGATCCGGTCGTAGCGGGACTTCTCCCGCTTCATCTCGACCAGGACCTTCCGCCGCAGCTGGGGAAGGGTCAGCCCCACGGCCAGCTCGTTCAGGTAGACGTTGATCTTCTTCAGTTCCTCGTCGGAGACGTCCTGCTCCCCTTCGATCAGCCGGTTCTGGACCCATCCCCCCTGGAGGACGGTCACCAGCAGGATCCTGTCGCTGGACACCCGCAGGAGGCTCAGCGACCGGAGCGGCTGGTGCGACACGCGGGATACGACCACCACGCACGCCTGCCCGGAAAGACCCGACAGGGCGCGGCTGGCCTTCCGCACCAGGTCGTCCGCGGCGGCTCTCCCCCCCTCCGCCATCCGTTCCAGCTGCTCCCGGTCGGCCCGCACGAGCTCCCGCCTCTCCAGCAGGTGGTTCACATAGTACCGGAACCCGGCACCCGTGGGAATCCGGCCGGCGGAGGTGTGCGGCTGGGCGAGGAACCCCATCTCCTCGAGGTCCGCCATGATGTTCCGGATCGTGGCGGGAGAGAGACTCTGCTCCATCTTCTTGGAGATGGTCCGGGATCCCACCGGCTCCGCGGTCTCGATGTAGTCCTCGATCACGAGGCGGAGCACCAGCGACCCGCGGCCGTCCAGCTTTCCGTCCATTTCTTCCATCGTCCCGATAAATTAGCACTCCAATGCGAAGAGTGCTAAACACTACTGTAGCAACCCCCCGTCCGGGGTGTCAAGGCGCGGGATTGCGGGCGAACCCGACGGCGACGTCGGCGACGTTCGTCCCAGTGGGCCCCGTCCCGAGAAGGCCGGAGAGGGCCCGGAAGAAGGGATGCGAATCGTTTCGCTCCAGGTGCCGCTCCGGCGACAGACCGGCCTGCCGGGCGCGGGAACAGGTCGACCCGTCCGCGTAGGCCCCCGCGGCGTCGGTCGGCCCGTCGACGCCGTCGGTCCCGCCGCAGAGCAGCGCCATCTCCCGCTCCCCGTCCATCTCGATCGCCGCGGCGAGGGCGAACTCCTGGTTCCGGCCTCCCAGGCCGTTCCCGCGCACCGTGACCGACGTTTCCCCCCCGGCGACGAGAACCACGCTCTTCCCCGGCCCCGCGGCGGCGGAGGCGTTTCTCAGCGCCGCGACAAACCCGCGGGCGCAGGACCGGGCTTCCCCTTTCAGGAATCCCGGGAGCACCTTCACCCGCGCCCCCGAGGCTTCGGCCGCCTCCGCGGCGGCGGAGAGCGCGGTCCGGTTCGACCCGACCAGGAATGCCCGGACCCGCTCGAAGGCCGGATCCCGCGGCTTCGGGGTCTCGGGGATCTTCCCCGCCGCCCCCTGCTCGATGCGAAGCCGCACCGACGGGGGAACGGCCGAACAGAGGTGGAGGCCGACCAGGACCCGCAACGCGTCCCCGAACGTCGAGGGGTCGGGGGAAAAGGGGCCGGAAGCCACGACGGAGGGGTCGTCCCCGGGCACGTCGGAGAGCAGGAGGACCCGGACGGCGGCGGGACATGCCGCCGCCAGCCTCCCCCCCTTGACCGAGGAAAGATGCTTCCGGACCGTGTTCAGCGATACGATGCCGGCCCCCGAACGAAGCAGCAGGCGGGACACCGACTCCTTTTCCTCCGGGGTGATCCCCTCCGCGGGGGAGGAGATCATCGAGGAACCGCCCCCCGAGATCAGGGCGATCACCAGATCCCTCGCGTCCGTTCCGGTGAGCAGGGAAAGGATCCCTCGGGCCGCCTCACGGCTTCCCTCGTCGGGGAGCGGATGCCCCGCCCCGAGGAACCGGACCGGACCGGCTACTCCCTCCTCCCCGGCCGGGACCGCGAGAATCCCTGCCGCCACCCGGTTTCCGAGAATCGCCAGGGCCGCCTCCCCCATCGGCCGGCCGGCCTTCCCTCCACCGACGAGATAGACGTTCCGCACACCG
>MGPV01000033.1:0-10903 GCA_001797615.1 Deltaproteobacteria bacterium GWC2_65_14 | reverse complement strand
GCCCGCAGGGCATCCCGGACCAGCCTCCCCGGCTCGACCGCGGCGACCGCGGCGCGGAAGACCGTTTCCAGCCATTCCTTCCCCGGCATTCCCATCCTCTCCCCCCGGGAGTTCCCTACACCCCGTCGAGCCGCTCCAGCCCTCTGGAGAGGGCATAGTCCCTGGCCTCGACCCACTCCGCGGAGGAGGTCCGCCGCCCGATCTCGGAAAACTCGAGGGCCCTGCCGCAGGGGCGGTACTGGTCCATCAGGTTCAGGTAGGTGTCCTCGCCGATCTCCTCCGCGAGGAAGTCGATCACCTCCCGGGTCGTCGAGGCGCCGTCCGGCATCACGAGGTGGCGGACCAGCAGCCCCCGCCTGGCGACCCCCTGCCGGTCCAGGGAAAGGGGGCCGACCTGGCGCGCCATCTCCCGCACCGCCCCGCGGACGACTTCCGGGTAGTCGGGGGCGTCGCAATACCGCTGGGCCGACTCCCGGGAGAGGAACTTGATGTCGGGCATGTAGATGTCCACCACCCCCTCCAGCTCCCGGAGGGTCTCGACGCTCTCGTAGCCGCTGCAGTTGTAGACGATCGGAAGCGACATCCCCCGGGCGACGGCCATGGAAAGCGCCTCCAGGATCTGCGGGGTGACGTGCGTGGGGGTGACCAGGTTCAGGTTGTGGCACCCCATCCGCTGGACCGAGAGGAAGACGCCGGCGAGCTTCTCCGGCGGCATCTTCTCCCCCGCTCCCAGGTGGCTGATCTCGAAATTCTGGCAGAAGGAGCACCGTAGATTGCACCCGGAAAAGAAGACGGTCCCGGACCCGGAAGAGCCCACGAGGGGGGCCTCCTCCCCGAAGTGCGGCCCGTAGGAGGCCACCTCCGCCAACCGGCCGGTGCGGCAGACGCCCGGTTCCCCCTTCTTCCGGTCCACCAGGCAGAGGCGCGGGCAGACGTCGCACCGGGAGAGCCGCTCGAGCATCCGCTCCGCACGCTCCCGAAGGGTTTCGGCGAAGCGGGCGGGGCGCTCGTTTCCGGTGTCCCGGCTCATCGCTTACCCTCCGGGCGGTTTCCGGGGTCCGCCGCTTCCTCCCCGGGCCCGGAGAACTCCACCCGGTCCCCGGTCTCGGTGTTCGTCGCCCCGATGACCCCGGCGGGAAGCTCCAGCGCCCCCGCGGCGCCGGGAACGCCGCGGACGATACGGTTCGGGGCCAGGGAGGACACCAGGCCGACCACCTCGCCGGAGCGGTCGAGGAACAGGACATCGATCGGGTACCCCATCCCGAACGAGTGGACGCTTCCGCACGGGTCGAGCCAGAGCCCCTCCCCATCGGCAAGCCCCTTCGTCCCGAGAAGCCCCCGCAGCCTTTCCCGGAAGGTCCGCGCCTTCCGCACGCGGGTCCCGAGAACCTGCATCTTCGTCCGGTTGAACGCCTTCACCGGGCCCGCCTCTTTCGAGATCCCCTGCGGCATGGTCCCATTCTACCGGCTTAGATCCCCCTTCCGGAACCGCGGTTTCGCATCGTGGCCCCGGTTTCCCTCGCCTGGGGAACATGGTAGAGTTCTGGTGATCGGTATCGCGGAAAACGGGGGAGACGGCCTTGGCGAAAGACGATCTTGCGAAGCTGGAAGGAATGGTAACCTCGACGCGGGGCGGGGGGAACTACATCATCACCCTGGAAAACGGGATAGAGATGTCCGCCAAGCTCAGCGGGAAGCTGAAGCGGTTCAAGATCCGGGTCATCGTGGGCGACAGGGTCACCATCGGTGTCTCCCCCTACGATCCCACCCACGGGCTGATCCTGCACCGCTACCAGGGATAGGTCGCTACTCCAGCGCCTTCCGCGTCATCCCGTCCAGCCCCTTCTCCAGCGTTCCGAGGAGATCCTCCATCCCCCGGATGCCGTGCCGATCCCGAAGATAGGCGGCGGAGTTGCAGGAAAGCCAGACCTTCCCGTTCCCGTCCTCCCAGGCCAGCGCTTTCAGCGGCAGGTCGATCGCGACGGTCGGCGACGCGTTCATCAGGGGAGTTCCCCCCTTCGGATTCCCGAAGATCAGCAGCTGCGCCGGGCGCATCGAGAGTCCGGCCGTTTTCGCCTCGGCCCCGTGGTCGATGCGGGCGAACACCGTCATCCCCTTCGACTGCACGACGGCCTCCATGCGATCCATCGTGTCCGCGACCGAATGACGGCTCTTTATGGTCACCAGGCCATTTTCCCCCGCATGGACGGACACGGAGAACAGGATCGCAAGCATTGCGGGAAAGAGTTTCTTCATGCGGCACCTCCAGCTGGCGGGTTTATCCTTCGATCCCCCGGCGTGGGATCCGGTTTCACGCGGCCGGGTCTTTGCTCCCGCGCCCGATGGCCTCCGCGATTTCCTCGAGGGAGGGGATCGCCGCCCGGCCGCCCATCTTCCTGCAGGAAAGCCCCGCCGCCGCGTTGCTGAACGCGAGGACCTCCGGGAACGGCTTCCCCGAAAGCAGCGCGAAGAGAAATCCCGCGTGGAAGATGTCGCCCGCCCCGGTGGTATCGGCCGCCTTCACCCGGATCGCGGGGGCGTGGAGGAGCGTCCCGCCGTCGAACCCGACGGCGCCCCGGTCTCCGAGCGTCACCACGGCCGTGCGCGGGGAGAACCGGTCGAAGATCGCCTTCGCCCCCTCCCGCGGCTCCCGCTCCGGCGCAAGCTGCCGCACGAACCCGGAGGCGGCGACGATGTGGTCGCACAGCGGGAGAAGCTCGAGGGTTCCCTCCTGGACCTTCTCCGCGTCGAGGACGACCGGAACGCCGGCCTCCCGGGCCTCACGGGCCGCTGCGACGGAAGCGGGGACGTCGTGCCCGTCCAGCAGGATCGCCCGGGCCCCCCGGATCCCGCCGACCGGGAGATCCTCCGGCCGGATCCGGATCCGCGCGTCCCGCTCCCACAGGATCGTCCGCTCGCCGGAGCCGTCCTGGACCAGGATCACCGCGAACTGCGAGGAGGCTCCGGGAACGACGCGGGCGTGGGAGAGCTCGATCCCCTCGTCGCGCAGGAGGGACAATGAAACGCGGCCATGCTCGTCGTCCCCCACGTTCCCGACATACTTCGTCCGCAGCCCCCATCGCGATAGCGCCACCAGGGCGGTGGCGACCTGCCCCCCACCCTGGCGGGTGAAGCCGGTCATCCGGAGCTTTTCCCCAGGGACGGGATATCGGGGGAGGCTGCAGAGATAGTCGATCGCGTTCAGGCCGATCCCCACGACGTCGAACGCCCCGGGATTCCCGAGGCTCATCCCGGATTCCCCTTCAGCCCGATCTCCGCGGCCACCGTCCGCATCCCCTCGATCGTGTCGGCGATCAGCGCGGAGAGCTCCACCCCGAGCATCGCGGCCCCCTTTTCGACGACCGACCGGTCGACCCCCGCGGCGAAGGCCTTGTCCTTCCACTTTTTCAAAACGCTTTTCACCGGCAGGTCGAGGACGCTTTTCGACGGCCGGACCAGCGCCGCCGCGGCCACCAGCCCGGTCAGCTCGTCCACGGCATACAGCGTCTTCTCCAGGTCGGAGCGGGGCTCCACGTCGGTCACGATCCCGTGCCCGTGGGAGAGGACCGCGCGGATATACTCCTCCGGCCACCCGTGGCCCCGCAGGATCTCCGGCGCCCGGGAGAGGTGCTCGCCCGGAAACCTCTCGTAGTCGAGGTCGTGGATCAGCCCGATCACCCCCCAGGCCTCCTCGTCCTCCCCGCGCCTGCGCGCCGCGTGGCGCATCACCGCCTCCACCGCCAGCGCGTGGCACCTCAAACTTTCGCTTTTCACATGTTCCGTCAGGATCCTCCAGGCCTCGTCCCGGGTCGGCGCTCGAATCACGGAATCCTCCATATCCGTGTATTTTCATGCGGTACGGAACTTTCTTCACCCCGATGATATCATCCCACACGAGGGATGGTTCTCCCTCTCCCTGGATAGAATCCCAGGACAGGAGGCGGGCATGGCGGAAAGGCCTCCCGACCACGCATCCCCGACGGCCCTGATCACGGGGGCCTCCGGGGGGATCGGGCTGGAACTGGCGAAACTGTTCGCGCGGGGGGGGTACAACCTCGTACTGGTGGCCCGGAGAGGAGACCCGCTCGAAGGCGTAGCGAGCGAGGTCCGTGCTCTGTACGGAACGTCCGTCCATTGCCTACCGATCGACCTGTCCGTCCCCGAAGCTCCGGAGAAGATCTTCGGCATGCTCCGTTCCCGATCTCTCGATGTGGACGTTCTCGTCAACAACGCGGGATTCGGCCTGTACGGGAACTTCCAGGGTTCCGATCCGGGCATCCTGCTGGACATGATCCGGGTGAATGTTTCCGTTCCGGTCCACCTGGCGAACCTGCTCCTTCCGGGGATGGTCCGGAAGGGAACGGGCGGGGTCCTGAACGTCGCCTCCATGGCGGCCTTCCAGCCGGGGCCCTATATGGCGGTCTACTACGCGACCAAGGCGTTTCTTCTCTCCTTCTCGGAGGCCGTCGCGGAGGAACTCCGGGGGACGGGGGTGACAGTGACCGCCCTCTGCCCCGGTCCCACGCCGACCGGATTCCAGGCGGCAGCCCGGATGGAGGGGCACATCCCCTTGCTTCGGAAAAACGTCATGGACTCCGGAGCAGTCGCCAAGGCCGGGTACGACGGTTTCCGCAAGGGAAAGCGGTTGGTCATCCCGGGCCTCCGAAACCGGATCCTGGTTCTGGCCTTCCGGTTCTCCCCCCGCATCCTGCTCACGAAAGCGGTCCGCTGGATGCAGGAGAGGAGGCGTCCCGGCGGAGAGCGTCGGAGAGGTTGAGTTTCTTCCCGGCAGGGGACAACTGCGGAAAGGCGGCGGCATGGAGACGAGGAATCGGCGGATCCTGTTCCAGGGGCTGGTGCTGGACATCGAGCAGATGGAGGTGCGGATCGGTGAGAAGGGGTGGCACCGGTTCCAGGTGGCGCGCCACCCCGGCGGGGTCGCGGTGCTTCCTCTTCACGACGACGGCACGGTGTCGCTGATCCGGCAGCTGCGCCCCGCGGTCGAATCGGAGCTTCTGGAAATTCCGGCGGGGCGCCTCGCCCCCGGCGAGGACCCGGAAGCCTGCGGCAGGCGGGAGCTCTCCGAGGAGACGGGGCTTCGCGCGAAACACCTTGCCCCCCTCGGGATCCTCCATCCCTCCCCCGGGGTCCTCGACGAGGTGATCCACCTCTTCCTCGCCACGGGGATCTCCCAGGGGACGGCGGCCCCGGAGAAGTTCGAGGAAATCGCGACGGTGCGGATTCCTCTCGAGGAGGTCCGCCGGATGGCCACCGGCGGTGCGGTCACCGACGGGAAAACCCTCGCCGCCCTCTTCCGGCTCGGAGACCGGACGCGATGATTCTGAACACGGCCCGGGCGGTGGAGCAGGCGCCGGGGGGGCGCCCCCCGGATCAGCCCTTGACCGGCTTGCCTCCGGGCGGCGACATCGGCACCGGGAAGGGGGCGACGTTCCCCTGGGCGCCGGGCGCCGGGAGAATTTTGCTCACCCCTTCCTTCTCCACCTCGTCGATCCGCACGACCGACTGCAGCGGGATGTAGGTCCTCCTGACGCCGGCGAACTCGGACTTGAGCCGCTCCTCGGAAGGATCCACCAGGACGCCGCCCCGCTCCCCGAAGAGGATCTCCTCCACCTCGACGAAGGTGTAGAGTTCCCCCTGGCTCACCTTGCGGGCGTAGAGCTCGTAGACGCTTCCCTGGTTCAGGAAGGTCACCCGGTAGATCCGCCGGGTCTTGCCGGCCGAAGCGCCCCTGGACATGCGGTCAGTATACAACCATCCCCTCCCCCGATGCGACAACGACCTGCCGGCGCCCGGGATCCGGCAAGGCGCGGGGCGCTCCGTTGACAACCCGGGAACGGGCATGCAAGATATCCCCAGGAAGATCGGGGTGATGGGGTTCACCCGGAACCGTCCGCCGGGAGGCGGGCTGATGACTCCTGCGATGGCTGTCCTTCGCAGGGTTTTTTTTGCCTCCGCATCGCGCAGAATGGGGATGGAGGAGGGGAAGGCCCGGGATGCCGCTGCACCGCTGCCGTGAAACGATCCAGACGATCTGCGGAGATTTCCGGATCGCTTCGCTGGGGCCCCGGATCGCGGCCCTCGCGGAAGGACTGGAAAGCGGCGGCGTCGTGGACATCGCCGTCCTCGGCCAGTTCAAGGCGGGGAAAAGCTCCTTCCTCAACAGCCTCCTGGATCGGGAAGTCGTCCCGGTCCACGTGCTGCCGGCGACCTCGGTGGTCACGCGGATCGGGTTCGGGGCGGCGGACCGCGCGGTCGTGCGGCGTCTTTCGGGGAAGGACGAGGAGATCGCGATCTCCCGGCTTCCCGAGTTCGTCACCGAGAAGGAAAATCCCGAGAACCGGAAGCAGGTGTCGCTCGTGGAGGTGGAGCTGGCGTCGCTTTCCTCCTTCGACGGGATCCGCTTCGTCGACACCCCGGGGCTGGGGAGCATCTTCTCGCACAACACGCAGGCCTCGATGGACTGGCTGCCGCACGTGGGGGGAGCGCTGGTGGCGGTGAGCGTGAACCACCCGTTCTCCAGCCAGGACCTGTCGCTCCTCTCCGAGGTCTTCCGCCATACCCCCGAGGCGGCGATCCTGCTCACGAAGGCCGACCTGGTGACGCAGAGCGAGCTCGACTCGGTCGCGGAGTTCACCCGGCTGCAGATCGCGCAGCAGACCGGCCGGGAACTCCCGATCCTCCCCTTCTCCATTCATCCATCCCACTCCGGCCTGCGCGCCGAGGTCCTCTCCTTCCTGCGGCAGCGGATCGTCGCGGGCCGGGAGGAGCGGTTCCACGGGATCATGCGGCACAAGGCGCGCACCCTGCTTACGGAGTGCCGCTCCTACCTCCGCCTGGCGGAGGCGGCGGCGGAGTCGGCCGGGATGGCCCGGGAGGAGCTTGCGCGGGTCCTGCGGCAGGAGAAGGAGGAGATGGGGGCGATCCGGTCCGAAACGGCGGTCCTCGCCCGGGAGCTCAAGAGCCGGGTGCGCACCACCTCCGGGGAGAAGTACCTCGAGCACCGGGGAGATCTCGCGGAGCGTCTCCGCCTCGCCCTGGAGCGGCAGTCCGGGGAGTGGAGAGGGAACTTCGCCGACACGACGCGCCGGTTCCAGGAGTGGCTCCGGGAATCGCTGGAGCGGGAACTGATGGAGCTGTCGGGCCGCGGCGAGGAGTACCTCTCCTCCTACCTGCTGACGGCGCAGGCGAGCCTGCAGCGGACCGTGCGGGCCTTCCAGGACCGGCTCGCAGAGAGGATCGTGGCGGCCCTGGGGGTCTCCTTCGAGGGGGCGAGCTTCCACGCCGCGATCCGCGAGCCCGCCCATCCCGACGTCCGTGTGGGAAAGATCTTCGACGTGCAGCTCGACCTGCTCTGGTTCCTGATCCCGATGGCGCTGGCGCGCAGGCCGCTCCTGCGGCACTTCCGGAAGCGGATCGTGTGGGAGTCGGAGAAGAACCTCTCGCGGCTCTCCTCCCAGTGGGCGGACGCCGTGAACGGCTCGATCGACCACCTGGTCAGGCAGGCGATGGAGTTCGTGGCGGACGAGCTCTCCACGATCGAGCGGCTCGTCGCGGGCGCCGGGGACAACCGGGACCGGATCCGGCAGGCCCTCGGGGAGCTCGACGCCGCGGAATCGCTGCTGCTCGCCCGGGAGGGGGGAGCCGGCTGAGAACCTGTACTTCCGGGGATCCGGTCCCCCGGGATGGAGGAGCCATGGGACGCTGCGGGCTGTGCGACGATTCTTCCCCCTTCGTCTCGGGAGAGCTCGGGGTCTGTCTCCCCTGCCTCCGGAAACGTCGGGGCGAGGCGCTGGCCGTTACCTCCGCAGTCCATGCCGGGAACCGCCGTCTTCACGACCTTCCCGAACGACCGCCCAGGGATCCGGGCGGAGTTGCGTGCACCCTGTGCGTCAACGAATGCCAGATCCCCGACGGGGGCGCGGGATACTGCGGCGTCCGCAGGAACGAAGGCGGCAAGCCGGCAGGCGCGGACGCCTCCCTGGGGAAGCTCTCCTGGCACCACGATCCGCTCCCCACGAACTGCGTGGCCGACTGGGTCTGCGCCGGGGGGACGGGCGCGGGACACCCGGAGTTCGCCCATTGTCCGGGACCGGAGGGGGGACACCGCAACCTCGCCGTCTTCTTTCACGCCTGCTCCCTGAACTGCCTCTTCTGCCAGAACTGGCAGTACCGGCTCGAATCGCTCAAAGATGCCGACATCCCGGTGGAGGCGCTTGCGGGGGCCGTGGACGCACGGACCTCCTGCATCTGCTTCTTCGGCGGGGATCCCGCCCCCCAGCTTCCCTTCTCCCTGCGTGCCGCCCATCTCGCCCGTGAGCGGAATCTTGGGAGGATCCTGAGAATCTGCTGGGAGACCAACGGGACGATGCACCCGGTACTTCTCGACGGGATGATGGACCTATCCGTCGCATCGGGAGGATGCGTGAAGTTCGACCTGAAGGCGGCGGACGAAACCCTGCACCTCGCCCTGACGGGAAACTCGAACCGCCGGACCCTCGAGAACTTCGCCCGCGCCGCGAAGCGGATTCCGGAAAGGCCGGTCCCGCCTCCCCTGGTGGCAAGTACCCTCCTGGTCCCCGGCTACGTGGACGAGCGGGAAGTCGGGGATATCGCAGCCTTCATCGCGTCCCTGGACCCTGCAATCCCCTACAGCCTGCTCGCCTTCCATCCCGCCTTCCAGCTCTTCGACCTGCCCCGGACGCCGCAGAGTCACGCGGTCCGGTGTCTAACGGCCGCACGCGATGCGGGACTGTCGAACGTCCACCTGGGCAACCTTCACCTGCTTCGCTGAGAAGAGGGCCTCGAGAGGAGAGACCACCATGGGCGACCTGACGGGAAAACCGGCCGTGCCCTTCCAGCTGCCGGACAGCGGGGGCCGGCAGCACCGTCTCGAGGACTACCGCGGCGGCTGGCTGCTGATGGTGTTTCACCGGCACCTGGGCTGACTGCCCTGCCGGGGGCACATCACGCGGTTGCGTGATCACGAGGAGCGGTTCCGCAGGCGCCACGTGAGCATCGTGGTGGTCACCTTCGAGCACGATTTCCTGGCCCGAAGCTACGTCGAGGAAACCTCCCTGGCCTGGCCGCTTCTGGTCGACGACACCCGGGATACCTACCGGAACTACGGGATGCTCTCCGCTTCCCCATGGGATATCTGGGGACCGAAAACCTGGTGGGCGTACCTGAAGGAAATCCTCCGGGGCGGGAAGCTGCGGAAGGCGGAAGGGGACATCTTCCAGCGCGGCGGGGATGTGCTCATCGATCCGGCCGGGATCGTCGCCCTGCACCATGTCGGGAATGGCCCGGCGGACCGCCCGGAGGTCGGGACGATCCTGCGTAGGATCGAGACAGCCTAGCCCCATCCCTGCAAGCCGGATGAAAAAAAGTGGCGAGCCCTAGAGGATTCGAACCTCTGGCCACTTGATTCGTAGTCAAGTGCTCTATCCAGCTGAGCTAAGGGCGCGCACGAGAGGAAAGTCATCATACTGCAAGGGGTTTCCGGCGTCAACAGGGTATCCGAAAAACCCCTTCCAGACCTCGAAAACGGTGCTTGTTTGCACGGGGTTTGCAGTTCAATCCGCCTCCTCCCTCCCTGGGGGAGCATACCGAAGAGGTTCTCTTGGAACTTGATGGGATTTCGATCCCGGGGGACACCCCCTCCGTCCGTCTCCACCCCCTCGCAACGTAGCCCGGCGTGAATACGGGTTAAGGCGCGAACCTCGTGAAGACGAAGTCGTGTCCCTTCACGAGGGCATCGTGGCACGGAAAGCACGTTTTGTGATCGGCTTCACTGGCCGGCTTCCCATCGATGAAGCGGGCGAAGCCCCAGCCGCCTGTCGATGCGTACTTCTTCGAGTTCTTCACCATGAACTCGATCCGCGGCGGAGCGCCGGGCTTGAACGCGCCCTGGAATTCGGGCATCGGTTCGCGCTTCCACGCTAGCTTCGCGAGCATGGCGCCGTCGGGGAGCGGAAGCGTCCCTTCCCTCAGAGCCTTCGCGGCGGCCGGGTTCCCGAGGATCGCCCTCAACTCGTCCTTGTTGTCCGTTCGGTGGGACGCGGCGATCAGTGTCCAGTCGCGATACCCATCGGGAACCGCGATTCCGAAGATCGGTGAGACCGCTTTTCCCGCGGATTCCGCTGCGATCGCGAGGATCGCAGGGATGAGGATCATCGCCGCCAGAATGCCGAGGACAAGAATCTCCCGATACGAGCGGAGCATGGGGCACCCCCTTGGGGAATGGATTCGGATCAGATTATATCTGAAAACCGAAATCCCCCCCCTGCGCCTCCAGGCGGTGGGACTTCTTCACTAAAGAAGGTTTATAAAACGGGAAAACTATCATCTTCATAAGTCAGTCGTGGGTAAATTATGAAAAGAGGGAACCCTGTGAGTCCCCCTTTTCACCCCCAAAACGGCCTTTGTTTGCACGGGGTTTGCAGTCCGTGCGGACTTCGGTGTGATTTTCCTCCCCGCGGCAAGCGGTTCAGGGCGCGGCCCTACAGCCCGAAGATCTCCTTCACCTTCGCCTCGAACGCCTCGTCCGACAGCTGTTTCGCCATCGGGACGAACGTCTCCGCCTCGACACCCACCGGGGTACGGATCGGGGAAACGGCATCCTCGATCACGCGGAAGACCGCCTCCGCGACCGCCACGGGGCCCGGCCCCTCGTTGATCTTCTTCGCCACCACGGGGATGAGCTTCGCGGCCAGCGCGACGTACGGCGACGCCGGGGAGACGGTCGCCGGGTTCGCCACCAACCCCTTCGACACGAAGCGGGTTCCGAAGAGGCCCGGCATCACGGAGTGGACCCGGATCCCGAAAGGCCCCGCCTCGTACCGCAGGGAATCGGTGATCGCCTCGACGGCGTACTTGCTCGCGT
>MGPV01000032.1:48210-49653 GCA_001797615.1 Deltaproteobacteria bacterium GWC2_65_14 | reverse complement strand
GTCGCCCCCGGCGAGACGCTGGGGCTGGTCGGGGAGTCCGGCTGCGGGAAGACGGTCACCGCCCTGTCGATCCTGAAGCTCCTGCCGTCTCCGCCGGCACGGATCGAGGCGGGGAGCATCCTCTTCCGCGGGAGGGACCTCGTTCCCCTCCCGGAGAAGGAGATCTGCGCCGTGCGCGGGCGGGAGATCTCGATGATCTTCCAGGAGCCGATGACCTCGCTCAACCCGGTGCTGACGATCGGGGAGCAGGTCGCCGAGGTCTTTACCGCCCACCGGGTCTGCGGGAAGAGGGAGGCGGCCGCACGGGCGGTGGAGTGGCTGCGGCGGGTCAGGATGCCGGATCCTTCGCTGCGAGCGCGGGAGTACCCGCACCAGATGAGCGGGGGGATGCGGCAGCGGGCGATGATCGCGATGGCGCTGGCGCTCGAGCCGGCCCTCCTCATGGCCGACGAGCCGACCACGGCGCTAGACGTCACGATCCAGGCGCAGATCCTCTCCCTGCTCAAGGAGATGCGGAAGGAGCAGGGGATGGCGATCCTGCTGATCACCCACGACCTGGGGGTCGTCTCGGAGTTCGCCGACCGCACCGCGATCATGTACCTGGGACGGATCGTGGAGATTTCCCCGACGACGGCCCTGTTCGCCGACCCGGTCCATCCCTACACGCAGGGACTCTTCCGGTCGCTGCCGGGGAAGGGGTCGGGGGAGACGCGGCTTCCCTCGATCCCGGGGATGGTCCCCGGCCTCGACGCCATCCCCCCGGGCTGCCCGTTCGCGGACCGCTGCCCGTTCCGGCAGGAGGCGCTCCGCAGCTTCCGCGCGGGGGAGAAGGCGGAGGACGAACTCTCGGTCTGCGACCGGGAGGACCCCCCGCTGGAGGAGTTCGCGCCGGGACACCTTGCCGCCTGCCACTACCAGAGGCGGGCGCGGAAGGGAGGATCCGGATGAGCCGCGACGACGGGACGCTGCTCTCGCTGGAGGGGATCCGGAAGCTCTTCCCGGTGAAGAAGTCCTTCTTCTCCTCCGAGACGCTCACGGTCCACGCCGTCGACGGGGTGTCGCTTTCCGTCCCGGCGGGAAAGACGGTGGGTCTGGTGGGGGAGTCCGGCTGCGGCAAGACGACGCTCGGGCGGGTGGCGATCCGCCTGATCCCCCCCGACGCGGGGCGGATCCTGTTCGAGGGGAGCGACATCACGGCCCTGGCGGGCGAGGAGCTCCGACACCTGCGCAGGAAGATGCAGATCATCTTCCAGGACCCCTACTCGTCGCTGAACCCGCGGATGCGGGTCCGCGACATCGTGGGAGAAGGGTGGCTCGTCCACGGGATCGCCAGGGGTGCGGAGGTCCGGGAGAGGGCGGAGCGGCTCCTCCTGCGGGTGGGCCTGTCGGCCGATGCCGCCGAACGGTACCCGCACGAGTTCTCGGGCGGGCAGCGGCAGCGGA
>MGPV01000032.1:19192-48198 GCA_001797615.1 Deltaproteobacteria bacterium GWC2_65_14 | reverse complement strand
TCGTCGCCGACGAGCCGGTCTCCGCCCTCGACGTCTCCGTGCAGGCGCAGATCCTGAACCTGCTCCGGGACATCCAGGAGGAGTACGGGATCGCCTATCTCTTCGTCTCCCACGACCTGCGGGTGATCCGCCACGTGAGCGACACGGTCGCCGTGATGTACCTCGGGGTGCTGATGGAGGTCTCCCCGGCCGCCGACCTCTTCCGGGAGCCGCTCCACCCCTACTCGCGCAGCCTCCTCTCGGCGGTGCCGGTGCCGGGGGAAAAGCCCCGGGAGACGATCGTATTGAAGGGGGAGATCCCGAGTCCTGTCCATGTCCCCCCCGGCTGCCGGTTCCACACCCGCTGCTTCATGGCGCAGAAGGTGTGCGAGGAGATCGTTCCCCCGCTGCGGGAGGTGGCAAAGGGACGGCTCGCCGCCTGCCACTTCGTCTAGGGGGAGAAATTCCGGGAAAGGGTCCTACGCGAAGCTTCTGCCGTGAATCGGCTTGGCGAACCCGCTGCGGCAGTAGGGGCAGAACTTCCAGTCCTGGGAGACCGATTTCCCGCAGGACGGGCACCCCAGGGCCGCGGGATGCCCGCAGGAAGGGCAGCCGGTGAAGTCGGAGGCCAGGTAGGTTCCGCATTCCGTGCAGGCGGCGGCGGATTCCTCGTCGGTTCCCACCACCCGGTAGATCTCCTCGAGGGTGGTGATCCCTTCCCGGACCTTTTCGAGGGCGGCCTGCCCCAGCGTGCTCATCCCCCGGGCGACGGCGAGCCGCCGGACATCCTCCTCGGAAGCGTTCGCGGTCACCGTCTCCCGGATCTCCCGGCCGAAGGGGAGGATCTCGTAGATGCAGGTGCGCCCCCGGTACCCGGACCCGCCGCAGGAGGAGCATCCCTCCCCCCGGAAAAAGGTAAGGCCGTTCTTCCGCAGCCCCGGCCGCAGCAGCGCCAGCTCCTTCTCGGTGGGATTGTACTGGACGCGGCACTTCATGCAGATCATCCGCAGGAGCCGCTGCGCCACGATCCCCACCAGCGTGGAGGCGATCAGGTAGGAGGGGATCCCCAGGTTCCTCAGGCGGGTGATGGTGGCCGCGGAGTTGTTCGTGTGCATCGTCGAGAAGACGAGGTGGCCGGTGAGCGCCGCCTGCGTGGCGATCGTGGCCGTCTCGAGGTCCCGCATCTCCCCGACCATGATGACGTCGGGGTCCTGGCGGAGCATCGACCGCAGCGACGAGGCGAAGGAGAGCCCGATCTTGTCCTGGACCGACACCTGGTTGATCCCGGGGATCTCGTACTCGATCGGGTCCTCGATCGTTGTGATGTTCCTCTCCACGCTCCGGATCTTGTGGAGCACCGCGTAGAGGGTGGTCGTCTTCCCGGACCCGGTCGGACCCGTTACCAGCAGCACCCCCTGGGGGCGGCGGACCAGCTCCTCCATCTTCCGGAAATCGTGGGAGGAAAAGCCCAGTGATCCCAGGGGAATAGCCGCGTTCGCCGAGTCGAGGATCCGGATCACCACCTTTTCCCCGAAGGCCGCGGGCAGGGTGGAGACCCGCAGGTCGAGCCCCTTGCCCCCGACCCGCACTCCGATCCGCCCGTCCTGGGGGAGCCGCTTTTCGGCGATGTCCATCTTCGCCATGATCTTGATCCTCGAGATGACCGCCCCCTGGACCCACTTGGGAAGCTCGAGCGACTGCCGCAGCAGCCCGTCCACCCGGTTGCGGATCAGCAGGGTCGTCTTCAGCGGCTCCACGTGGATATCGGAGGCCCCCTGGTCCACCGCCTCGGCGACGATCAGGTTCACCATCCGGATGATCGGGGCGGCCTCGCTCTTCTTCCGGAGGTCGTCCGCATCCCGTCCGTCCGGCTCCTTCCGATCCTGGACGACCTCGACGAGCCGCTCCTCGGCGATGTCCTTGACGATCGTGTTCAGGGAGGAGCCGAGGTGGTAATGCTGGTCGATCGCCCACAGGATGTCCGAGCGGGTGGCGATGGAGGGCCGGATCGTGTATCCGGAGGCGAAGCGGACATCCTCGAACGCCTCGAAGCTCAGGGGGTCGGCCATCGCGATATGGAGGTCCCGATGGTCGATCGAGACCGGGATGATCAGGTGCTTCCGGGCGACCTTCTCGGGGATCACCTCGATGGCCTGGGGTTCGACCGGCATGTTCCGGAGATCGACCAGCGGCACGCCGAGCTGGAAGGAGAGGGCCTGGGCGATCTCCTCCTCCGTGGCCATCTCCAGCGAGACGATGACCTCTCCGAGTTTTCCGCGTTTGGTCCGTTGCTCCGAGAGCGCCCGGGTCAGCTGCTGCTCGGACAGCAGCCCCGTCTCCACGAGCAATTCTCCGATCCGTTTTCTCGCCGCCACCCCGACCCCCTGCACAAACTCCCGTCATTCTACCAGAATTCCCGTCCCCGGAGAGCGATAAAACCGCTTGGAACCAGAATCCGTCCCCGCACATCTAAACGGATAACGGGAGGAAAACCTTTAATGGCGAGACGAGACGACACAAGATGCCCCCGGTGCAACGGGGCGATGGTATACGAGCGGTTCCAGGACATGCTGGAGATGTTCTACGCGTGGCGTTGCCTGAACTGCGGCGAGATCGTGGATCCGGTCGTCGCCCGAAACCGGGGCGCGGCGGGGAAGCCGCAGCAGAAGAAGCGGGCCGTCGGGTAACCGTGCGGCGGCCGGCCCTGCGGCGGGGGGATCCGCAATTGACACCTTTCCGGGTCCTGTGCTACCGTGGCGAATACTTTTCAGGCGTCGGAGGCGAGGGGAAAGGTGCGGAAAAAGTACGCCTTCTCGTTCCGTTTCGGGGACGAAGGACGGGTCCACGGGTTCCGGATCGGACGGATCGGCCTGTGGACGGCCGCCGGAGCGATCTCCCTCCTGTTCATTCTGACCACGCAATCCCTCTATGAGTACCGGGAGAACGTTTCCAGAATCCGGGAGCTGCGCGCCCTGCGCAACCGGGTCACCCAGCAGGACCTGACGCTCTACAACCTGAACGAGAAATTCGAGAGCCTGGAGACCGAAGTGGAGAGGCTCCGGACGATCGACGCCCGGGTGAAGTCGCTCGCGAAGGTCACCGAGAAGCTCCTTCCCGGCGCCGGAAAGAAGGGGCGCGCGGCCGGGATGGGCGGGGCGGAAACCCCCGAGATCTCCGCGGCGAACCGGCTCGACCGGCTCCTCGATCTGCGGTGCGAGCAGCTCCGGGAGAGCGTGCTCGCGGACGTCCGGAACCTGGAAACGGTCTGCGAGAAGCTCGACCAGCGCCGGATCTTCCTCGAGAGCAGGCCCGCCCTCTGGCCGGTCCGCGGGATCCTGACCTCGGCCTTCGGCGTCCGGCTCTCCCCGTTCACCGAGACCCAGGTGTTTCACGAGGGGCTGGACATCGAGGCCCCGGCGGGCGCGCCGGTCCGGGCGGCCGCGGGCGGGAAGGTGCTGCGGAGCGGGTACGAGGCGCTCTACGGAAACATCCTGGTCGTCGACCACGGGAACGGATTCCGGACGGTATACGCGCACCTGGCGGAGCGCCTTGTCGCCACCGGGGATTCCGTGCAAAAGGGGGACCTGATCGGGAAGGTGGGCGACACCGGGAGGACGACCGGGCCCCACCTCCACTACGAGGTCCGAGTGAACGGCCTCCCTGTAAACCCGACCCGTTTTCTCAACTAGCAGGCCTTGGGGCGTGATCGCGGCGGACTCCCGGGGAGGCTTCCCCGCGAGGGCCCGTCCCGTTCCGTTTCCCCGGTCAAGGAAGGGATCTTCGGATGTTCGGAAACCTGATCCGGAAAGTCTTCGGCACCCATAACGAGCGGGTTCTGGACCGGATCCGCCCCGTCGTCGAGCGGATCAACGCCCTGGAGCCGGCGGTGGCGGCCCTCCCCGACGACCGCCTGGCGGCGCGTACGGCCGAGTTCCGGCAGCGGATCGAGCAGGGGGAGCCGCTGGACAGCCTGCTCCCCGAGGTGTTCGCCACCGTCCGGGAGGTCGGCAAACGGGTCCTCTCCATGCGCCACTTCGACGTCCAGCTCGTCGGCGGCGTGGTGCTCCATGAGGGAAAGATCGCCGAGATGCGCACCGGCGAGGGGAAGACCCTCGCCGCGACCCTTCCCGTCGTGCTGAACGCCCTCACGGGGCGCGGCGTGCACCTGATCACCGTGAACGACTACCTCGCCCGCCGGGACGCGGAGTGGATGGGGGCGATCTACAAGTTCCTCGGCCTCTCGGTCGGGGTGATCGTCCACGGGATGGACGACTCCGAGCGGCAGGCCGCCTACCGCTGCGACGTGACCTACGGGACGAACAACGAGTTCGGGTTCGACTACCTGCGGGACAACATGAAGTTTCGCCTGGAGGACATGGCCCAGCGGGAGCTGCACTACGCGATCGTGGACGAGGTCGACTCCATCCTGATCGACGAGGCGAGGACTCCCCTCATCATCTCCGGCCCCGCGGAGGAGTCCACCGACAAGTATGCCCGGATCAACTCGGTCATCGGGTACCTCAAGGCGGAGGCCGACTACAAGGTCGACGAGAAGGCCCGCAGCGTTCTCATGACCGAGGACTCCGGGATCCCCAAGATCGAGCGACTCCTCAGCGTCGACAACCTCTACGACCCGAAGAACATCGAGATCCTCCACCATGTGAACCAGGCGCTCAAGGCCCACGTTCTCTTCAAGCGGGACGTGGACTACATGGTCAAGGACGGCCAGGTCGTCATCGTCGACGAGTTCACGGGCCGCCTCATGCCCGGCCGGCGGTGGTCGGACGGCCTGCACCAGGCGGTGGAGGCGAAGGAGGGGGTCAAGATCGAGAACGAGAACCAGACCCTGGCCACGATCACCTTCCAGAACTACTTCCGGATCTTCGAGAAGCTGGCGGGGATGACCGGCACCGCCGACACGGAGGCGGTGGAGTTCAAGCAGATCTACAACCTCGACGTGGTGGTCATCCCCACGAACATGCCGATGGTCCGGAGCGACCTGGGGGACCAGATCTACCGGACGGAGCGGGAGAAGTTCCAGGCCGTCCTCGAGGAGGTGAAGGCCCTGCACGAGGAGGGGCGCCCGGTCCTGGTGGGCACGGTCTCCATCGAGAAGTCGGAGCGGCTCTCCGGGCTCCTCTCCCGGAACGGGATCCCACACAACGTGCTGAACGCCAAGCACCACGAGCGGGAGGCGCAGATCATCGCCGAGGCGGGGCAGCCCGGGAAGCTCACGATCGCCACGAACATGGCGGGACGCGGGGTCGACATCAAGCTCGGCGAGGGGGTGGTGGCGAAGGGGGGGCTCCACATCGTCGGGACCGAGCGGCACGAGTCCCGCCGGGTCGACAACCAGCTCCGGGGGCGCGCGGGCCGGCAGGGGGACCCGGGCTCCTCCCGATTCTACCTCTCCCTGGAGGACGACCTCCTCCGGATCTTCGGCTCCGACCGGATCGCCCCGATCATGGGGAAGCTGGGGATGGAGGAGGGGGAGCCGATCGAGCACGGGATGATCAACAAGGCGGTCGAGAACGCCCAGAAGAAGGTCGAGGCGCACAACTTCGACATCCGCAAGCATCTCCTCGAGTACGACGACGTGATGAACAGGCAGCGGACCGTCATCTACGAGATGCGGGGAGAAGTGTTCTCCGGGGAGAGCATGCGGGAGACCGTCTTCGAAATGGCCGGGGAGATCGGGGAGGCGCTGGCCGACCGGTTCGCGGAGGAGAAGGTCCACCCCGAGGAGTGGGACCTCGCGGGGTTCTCGGACGCGGTCTACTCCCAGTTCGGGTTCCGCCCGGAGTTCCCGGAGGAGGAGATTCCGAAGCTCTCCAGGGCGAAGATCGGGGATCGGATCGAGGAGGGGTACGGAGCCGCCTACCGGAAGAAGGAGGAGGAGTACGGCGAGGAGGCGATGCGCTACCTCGAGCGGATGTTCCTCCTCTCGACGATCGATGCCCTCTGGAAAGACCACCTTCTCTCCATGGACCACCTCAAGGAGGGGATCGGCCTCCGCGGCTACGCCCAGAAGGATCCGCTGAAGGAGTACCAGCGGGAGGGGTTCGAGATGTTCTCCGACCTGGCGGTCCGGATCAAGTCGGAGACGCTCCGGCGGCTCTTCCACGTCCGGGTGCAGCGGGAGGAGGACCCGGCGAGGCTGGCCGCGCATGCGCCGGCCGCCCCGCGGCGGGTGAACCTCTCCCGCGGGGAGATCTCGAAGGCGGGGGCGAAGACCCAGCAGCGCTCCTCCCGGAAGGTCGGGCGGAACGAGCCTTGCCCCTGCGGGTCCGGGAAGAAGTACAAGAAGTGCTGCGGGGCGGGGGGGTAGGCGCCGTGCGCCCCGTTCGGTCGATCCTCGTCCCCGGGTTCCGCGGCGGCGCCGCCGCCTGCGGGATCAAGAAGTCGGGGAAGCCCGACCTCGCCCTGGTCGTGAGCGATCTCCCCTGCACCTCCGACGTGGTGTTCACCCGGAACCGGATCACCGCGGCCCCCGTCGCGTGGGCGCGGCGTCCTCGTGAACAGCGGGAACGCGAACGCCTGCACCGGGGAGGAGGGGAGCCGCGCGGTCCGGGAGACCGCGGCGTCGGCGATCCGCTCCCTGGGGCTTCCGGCGGGCGCCCTCCTGGTCTCCTCGACCGGCGTCATCGGCGTTCCGCTCCCGGCCGGAAAGATCCTGTCGGCGCTCCCCCGGCTCTGCTCCTCCCTGTCCCCGGGGGGGATCGTGCGGGCCGGCGCGGCGATCCTGACGACCGACGCCTACCCCAAGCGGGGGGTCCGCAGGATCCGGGTCCGCGGGAGGACGATCACCCTCGGCGGGATCGCCAAGGGGGCCGGGATGATCGCCCCGAACATGGGGACGATGCTCGCCTACGTCTTCACCGACGCGGCCGTCCGGGCCGCGGACCTCCGGCGGGTTTTCCGCCGGGGCGTGGAGCGCAGCTTCAACCGGATCGTCGTGGACGGCGACACGAGCACGAACGACACGGCGGCGGTCTTCGCGAGCGGGGCCTGCGGGCTTTCCCCGCTCTCCGGAAGGGATCTGGAGTCCTTCGCCTCCGCCCTCGAATCGCTCCTGCTCGACCTGGCGCTCATGATCGTCCGGGACGGGGAAGGGGCCACCCGGGTGGTCCGGGCCGCGGTGACGGGGGCGCGCAGCGACCGGGAGGCCGACCGGGCCGTCCGGGCGGTCGCCACCTCTCCGCTGGTGAAGACGGCGGTGTTCGGGGGCGACATCAACTGGGGACGGGTGGTCGCCGCCGTCGGCCGGTCCGGGGCGAAGGTCGACCCGGACCGTGTGGAACTGTCGTTCGCGGGGGAGAAGGTCCTCCGGAAGGGGATGACGATCGACCGGGGCGCCGAGAGGCGCGCCGCCCGGAAGATCCGGAAGGAGGCCTACGGGATCGAGATCGATCTCGGCCTCGGGGCGGGGAGCGCCTTCGCCTACTTTTCCGACCTGACCCACGAATACATCCGGATCAACGCGGGCTACCGCACCTGAGCGCCCGTGGACGCCGACCCTCCACCCACCGAATCGCTGCGGGAGCATCCGCCGTGTTGGCGCGCCCCGTTGCGAGGGCGCCCGGTTCCGGCTTCGCCGCCTCGGAGGGGGGCTTCGCTCCGCCCGCCCTCCGCCCGCGGATCATTCCTTTTATCTCCGCTCATCCCCCCTCCTTCGGCTTGGCGAAGCCTTGTGGATCGCTCCGACCCGGGGGCGCCGGCGACTGCGGTACCCGCTGGCCGGGACCCGCAGCGATGGGGCTCACCGATCCCCCGCGAAGCCGGACCCCGGGTCCAGCGTCGAAGAGTTGCGACCGAGCAGGCTCCCTGGTTGCCGGCGCAGCATCCGCAGGAGGGGGGGGCGAGCGGAGATGGAAGTCTTTGCGGACTCATGGGGGAGATCAGGGGGTGGGGCAGGGTCCCCGTCGGGACGGCGGAGCAAGCCTCCCCCTCCGAGGATGCGGAGCCGCCACCGAGCGCTCCGGGACGCGCGGTCCGCTTTGCGCTTGAGGAATCCGGAGTGGTTGTGATATAAATACGCGGTTCAGGCAAGTATCTCCCACGGGCGGGACTTTCCCCGGGGTGCCCCGGATCGGCCGGGGTGGATGGGGAGGGGCGGAACGCCCGGAGGACCAACCCCGAAACGAGGAGGAAGGGAAACGATGGGAAACGGGCAAGGTTCGGTCATCACGATGAAGCAGCTGCTGGAGGCGGGGGTCCACTTCGGGCACCAGACGAAGCGGTGGAACCCGAAGATGAAGCGGTACATCTTCACCGCCCGCAACGGGATCTACATCATCGACCTCCAGCAGACGGTCCGGATGTTCCGGGCCTCGTACGACTTCGTGCGCGACCTGGCGGCGGAGGGAAAGACGGTCCTCTTCGTCGGGACCAAGAAGCAGGCCCAGGAGTCGGTGGAGGAGGAGGCCCGGCGCGCCGGGACCCCCTACGTGAACGTCCGCTGGCTCGGGGGGATGCTCACGAATTTCCAGACGATCCGCAAGAGCCTCGACCGTCTCCAGAAGCTGACGGAGATGGAGACGGACGGGACCGTCGAGAAGCTTCCGAAGAAGGAGGTCCTCAAGCTCTCCAAGGAGCGGGTCAAGATGGAGAAGGTGCTCGGCGGGATCCGGGATCTCCGGAAGGTGCCCGAGGCGCTCTTCATCGTGGACCCCTCGCGGGAGGAGATCGCGGTGCTCGAGGCGCGGCGGCTGGGGATCCCGATCGTGGCGATCGTCGACACGAACTGCGACCCGGACCTGATCGATCACGTCATCCCCGGAAACGACGACGCCATCCGGGCGATCAAGCTCTTCCTGTCCAAGATCGCCGACGCGATCCTCGAGGGGAAGGCGGCCTATGCCGAGAAGACGTCGTCCGTGGAGGACAAGGAGGCGGAGACCCCCGAGGTCACCATGGCGCTGATCTCTACCGAGGAGGAGCCGGCCGGGGAGCAGGCGGCGGCCGAGGAGAAGTAGCGTTCGGGCGGACCCCCGTCCGCCTCGCGGCGGAGGGTCCCATTCCAACAGGGGAACAGGGGATGCAGATCACATCGGACAGGGTACGCGAGCTCCGCGAGAAGACCGGCGCGGGGATGATGGATTGCAAGAAGGCGCTCACCGAATCCGGCGGGGAGATGGAAGGGGCGGTCGACATCCTCCGCAAGAAGGGGCTGTCGGCGGCCGCGAAGAAGGCCTCCCGGGTCGCGTCCGAGGGGGCCGTGGCGGCCCACGTCGGTGCGGATTCCGCGGCGCTGGTGGAGATCAACTGCGAGACCGACTTCGTGGCCAGGACCGACGAGTTCCAGGCTTTCGCCCGGGAGGTCGCCGCCTTCGTGCACCGGCGAAACCCCGCCGGCGTCGAGGAGGCGCTGGGCCTTCCGGCCGGGGGAGGGGGGACGCTGTCCGAGACGCTCACCGCCCGCGTGGCGAAGATCGGGGAGAAGATCTCGTTCCGCCGGTTCGCGCGCTTCGCGCTCCCCGCCGGGCAGAAGGGGGTCCTGGCCCTCTACATCCACGCGGGGGGGAAGATCGGGGTGCTGGTCGAGCTCCTGGGGGCGGGCCCGGAGACGCCCGGGGTGGCGGCTCTCGCGAAGGATCTCGCGATGCAGGTGGCCGCGGCCAACCCCACGTACGTGGCGCGGGAGGATGTCCCCGCCGAAACGATCCAAAGGGAGAAGGCGATCTACCGCGAGCAGGCGCTGGCCGCCGGGAAGCCCGAGAAGATCCTCGACAAGATCGCCGAGGGAAAGCTCGAGAAGTTCTACGGCGACTTCTGCCTCGTCGAGCAGGCCTTCATCAAGGATCCGGACCGGAAGGTCCGGGACCGGCTTCGGGAGACGGGGGCCGCGGCGGGCGGGGGACTGCGGGTCTCCCGGTTCGCCCGTTTCCACGTGGGAGAGGGGCTGGAGAAGCGGACGGACGATCTGGCGGCCGAGGTCGCCAGGCAGCTTGGGCGGGGGTGATTGTGGGCGGGGACACTCCTGGGGTTCTCGGCGGGAAAACAAGGAGTGTCCCCGGTGCGGGCAAACCGGTCTACCGGCGCATCCTGCTGAAGCTATCGGGGGAGGCCCTGATGGGGAAGCAGGGGTACGGGATCGACGGGAAGGTGCTCCAGGAGCTCGCGGGGGAGATCCGGGAGGTCGCCTCCCTCGGGGTGCAGGTCGCGCTCGTCGTCGGCGGCGGGAACATCTTCCGGGGGATCGGCACCAGCAAGGACTACGGAATCGACCGGGCGTCGGCCGACTACATGGGGATGCTGGCGACCGTCATCAACAGCCTCGCCCTCCAGGACATGCTGGAGCGGGAGGGGGTGATGACGCGGGTCCTCTCCGCCATCGAGATGCGGGCGATCGCCGAGCCCTACATCCGCCGTCGCGCCCTGCGCCACCTGGAGAAGGGGAGGGTCGTGATCTTCGCGGCGGGGACCGGGAACCCCTACTTCACGACGGATACCGCGGCGGCGCTGCGGGCCATGGAGATCAACGCGGACGCCATCCTGAAGGCCACGAAGGTCGACGGCGTGTACGACATGGACCCGCTGGTGCACAAGAAGGCGAAGAAATTCTCCGAGCTGTCCTACATCGAGGTCCTGCAGCGAAACCTCAAGGTGATGGACGCGACTGCGATCTCCCTCTGCATGGACAACCGCCTCCCGATCGTCGTCTTCAACCTGACGAAGCGGGGGAACGTCGTCCGGGCGGTCCGGGGGGAGAAAATCGGCACCGTCGTCCGGGGAGGTCCCTAGTGGAGGAACTGTTCAAGGACACGTCCGGGAAGATGTCCCGGAGCCTCGAGGCCTTCCGGAAGGAGCTGGGAAAGATCCGCACCGGCCGCGCCTCCTTCTCCCTGCTGGACGGGATCAAGGTGGACTACTACGGAACGCCGACGCCGCTCCAGCAGGTCGGCACCCTGTCGGTCCCGGAGAGCCGCCTGATCACGGTCGCCCCGTGGGACGCAAAGATGATCGGTCCGATCGAGAAGGCGATCCAGGCGAGCGGGCTGGGGCTGAACCCCTCGAACGACGGGAAGATCGTGCGGATCCCGATTCCCCCGCTGACCGAGGAGCGGAGGAAGGACCTGGTGAAGGTGGTCCGGAAAATGGCCGAGGATGCCCGGATCGCCGTCCGGAACATCCGCCGCGAGGGGATCGAGCGGATCAAGGAGAAGGAGAAGCAGAAGGAGATCTCCGAGGACATGATGAAGCGGTGGCAGGACAAGGTCCAGAAGGAGACGGACAGCTTCATCAAGAAGGTCGACGAGATCCTGAAGGCGAAGGAACAGGAGATCCTGGAGGTCTGACGGGACCGCCGGGACGCAACCCATCACCCACCCACCGGGAGGAGGACTTCGAACGTGGCGGTCACCATCAACGACGAATGTACGGCCTGCGGATCCTGCCTGGACACCTGCCCGACCGGAGCGATCGTCCAGAGCTAGGACATCCCCCGGCCCGATTCGACACTCCCCATGACCAGCGGTGAACCCCGCGCATCCGCCCTGCCGCGCCACGTGGCCGTCATCATGGACGGCAACGGGCGGTGGGCGAAGCTGCGGGGGCTCCCCCGCGTGGAAGGGCACAGAACGGGGATCCGGTCGGTGCGGGCCGTGGTGGAGTGCGCCCGGGAGCTCCGGATCCCCTTCCTGACCCTGTACGCCTTCTCCTCGGAGAACTGGGGGAGGCCCAGGGCCGAGGTGGCGATCCTGATGGAGCTGCTCGGGCAGTTCCTCACGAAGGAGCTCCCGGATCTCCGGAAGCACCAAATCCGCCTGTGCGCCATCGGGGAGATCCGGCTTCTCCCCGACGCGGTCCGCAAGACGCTGGAGAAGACGGTCTCCGCGACGGCGGAGCACCGGGAGATGACGCTCACCCTGGCCCTCTCCTACGCGGGACGCAACGAGGTGGTCCGCGCGGCGAGACGGCTTGCGGAGGAGGCCGTCGCGGGAAGGATCTCCCCCGAAGAGATCTCCGAGGAGCTCTTCGCCTCCCGGCTCGACACGGCCGGCATTCCCGACCCGGATCTCGTGATCCGCACCAGCGGCGAGCTCCGGATCAGCAACTTCCTGCTCTGGCAGTCGGCCTACGCCGAGTACGTGTTCGCCGACGCCCTGTGGCCGGACTTCGGGAAGGCGGAATTCCTCGCCGCGCTCGAGGAGTATTCCCGCCGGGACCGGCGCTTCGGACTGACCGGCGGCCAGACCGGCGGCGATTCCCCGGAAGGCGGGTAAGCCATGCTCGGGAAGAGGATCCTGACCGCCGCGGTGCTCGTCCCGATCCTGGCGGGCGCCGTCCTGTACGGACCCGGTTGGCCCTTCCTCCTGCTCACGGGGGCGGCGGTTCTGCTTTGTGCGGCGGAATATTCCCGGATGTTCTTCTCCTTTTCCCGGGAGCGCGCGATCGTCGTGGCGTCGGCCTTGCTCGTCTATGGCTCGGCCGCCTTCCTTCCCCCGGGACTCGCCGTTCCCTCCCTGTTGCTCTGCGCCGGACTGGCCGCCTTCTCCTTTCTCGGGGGAGAAGCGCCCCCCGGCGAAAAGGCGCGCGCGGCGGGGCTGGCCGCCCTCGGGGCGGTCTACCTCGGGGGGTTCCTCTCCTCCTACGTCTGGACGATCCGGCTTCCCGGCGGGAGGCACTGGATCCTCCTCGGTTTCGTGGCGGTCGCCTCCGGGGACACCGCCGCATACTTCACCGGGAAGGCGTTCGGGAAGCACCCCCTCTCCCCCCGCGTCTCGCCGAACAAGACGCTCGAGGGGGCCGCAGGAGGGCTTGCCGCCAGCGTCCTCCTCTCGACCGGGTACGCCGCGCTGTTCCTTCCCGGCGTTTCCTACGGGTACGCCGCCCTCGCCTCCGCGCTGGTGGGCGCTGCCGGGCAGGCGGGGGACCTCTTCGAGTCGCTGCTGAAGCGGGCGGCCGGGGTCAAGGACAGCGGGACGATGCTGCCCGGGCACGGGGGGGTCTTCGACCGGGCGGACGGATTGATCGCGGCGGGGCCGCTCCTCTACCTGCTCGCGGCCCTGTCGCCGTACGCGGGAGGTCCCGCGTGAGCGCGGTGAGGGGGGTGGCCATTCTCGGCTCCACCGGGTCGGTGGGGCGCAACGCCCTGGAGGTGATCTCCCGCTTCCCGCGCCGGTTCCGCGTGACCGCCCTGTGCGCCGGGAAGAACGGGAAAGAGCTCGGGGAGCAGGCTCGCAGGTTCCGTCCCCGGATCGTCTGCCTCTCCGAGGAGAGCGCCCTGCCGCGGCTCGGAAGCCTCCGGAGGGGAACCCGGGTGCTGTTCGGGGAGGAGGGGATGCGGGAGGCGGCCTGCTCGGAAGGGACCGACATCGTGCTCGCCGCCGCCTCGGGGGTCTCCTCGGTCCGGCCGGTCATCGCCGCGGCGTCGCAGGGGAAGAGGATCGCCCTGGCGAACAAGGAACTGCTGGTCATGGCCGGGAAGTTCCTCGTCCGGGCGGCGAAGGCCGGCGGGGGCGGGATCCTCCCGGTGGACAGCGAGCACTCCGCGGTCTTCCAGGCGATCGAGGGGCAGCGCCGGGAGGATGTCTCCCGGATCATCCTGACCGCGTCCGGGGGCCCCTTCCGGAACCGGACCCGCCGCCAGATGCGGGATGCCACGGTACGGGAGGCGCTCGGACACCCGACCTGGAGGATGGGGGCGAAGATCTCCGTAGACTCGGCGACGCTGATGAACAAGGGGCTCGAGGTGATCGAGGCGACCTGGCTCTTCGGGCTCCCCCCGTCCCGGATCGACGTGCTGATCCACCCCCAGTCGATCGTTCACGCGATGGTGGAGTTCCGGGACGGAAGCCTCATCGCCCAGATGGGGGTTCCCGACATGCGGATCCCGATCGGGTACGCCCTCTCCTACCCCGGGCGGCTTCCGCTGGAACTGCCGCGGCTTTCGCCGCATCGAATGGACGGCTGGTGTTTCGAGCCGCCCGACCGGAGGAATTTCCCCGCCCTGGCGCTGGCCTACGCGGCCGCGGAGGAGGGGGGAGCGGCCCCCGCGGTCCTGAACGCGGCGAACGAGACGGCGGTGGAGGCCTTTCTCGCGGGAAGGATCCGGTTCACCGACATCCCCCGGGTCGTGGAGATCCTCCTGGCGCGGCGCCGCCGGACGGGCGGGTCGCCCACCCTCCGGGAGATCCTGGACGCCGACCGGGAGGCCCGGGAGGAGGCCACGCGCCAAATATCCCGAATGAGGAGACCCCGCAAACCGTGATCTACTTTCTGTCGTTTCTCATCGTCCTGGGCATCCTGATCTTCGTCCACGAGTTCGGCCATTTCCTCGTCGCCAGGAAGCTCGGCGTGGGGGTCACGAAATTCTCCTTCGGGTTCGGTCCCCGGCTCGCCGGCATCCGGCGGGGGGAGACGGAGTACCTCGTGTCCGCCATCCCGCTGGGGGGATACGTGAAGCTGGTCGGGGAAAGCGACTCCGAGGAGATTTCACCGGAGGACCGGGAGCGCTCCTTCCACCACAAGCCGATCTGGGTGAAGATGGCCGTCGTGGCCGCCGGCCCCCTCGGGAACCTCCTCTTCGCCTACCTGGTCTTCTGGGCCGTCTTCCTCGGGGGCGTTCCCGCGCTGACCGCCAGGATCGGGGATGTTCTGCCGGACTCCCCGGCGGCGCGCGCGGGGCTTGCGAAGGGGGACCTGGTCGTCCGGGTCGGGGAGCGGTCCGTCGGAACCTGGGAGGAACTGGCCGCGGGGATCCGCGCCGCGGGTGCGGGGAAGGAGATCGACCTCACGGCGCGCCGGGACGACCGGGAGATCCGTGTGCGTGTGACCCCGGAGATCCGGGAGGGACAGAGCCTCTTCGGGGAGAAGGTCCAGGAGCCGAAGATCGGCGTGGTTGCCGGGCAGGAGATCATCCGGAGGGCGCTTTCCCCATTCTCCGCATTCTGGCGGGCGGGGGAGGAGACCTGGAAGCTGATCCACCTCACCGTGATGACCGTGGTCAAGCTGGTCCTGCGGACCATTCCCTCCGACACGCTCGGGGGGCCGATCCTGATCGCCCAGATCGCGGGAGACCAGGCCCGCCAGGGGGCGCTCCCCTTCCTCTACTTCCTGGGGCTTCTGAGCGTGAACCTCGGGATCCTGAACCTCTTCCCGATCCCGATCCTCGACGGCGGGCACCTGGTCTTCTTCTCGATCGAGGGGCTCCTCCGCAAGCCGCTCTCCCCGCAGGTCCGCGCCGCGGCGCAGCAGGTGGGGCTCGCTCTCATCCTGATGCTGACCGCCCTGGTCTTCTACAACGACATCGCGCGGCTGATCGCGGGGTGGGGGGCGGGGTGATCCTCGCCATCGAATCGGCGACGCCCAACGGAAGCGTCGCGCTGCTGTCGGGGGGGGACCTCCTCGGGGAGATCCTGCTTCCCCGAGGCCGGCAGCTCTCCGAGACCTGTCTTGCCGCCATCGACCGGCTTCTCCGGGAGTCCGGGCACGGCCCGGAAGGAGTGGGCCACGTGGCGGTGTCGTCGGGACCGGGATCGTTCACCGGCCTGCGGGTCGGCATGGCGGCCGCCAAGGGGTTCTGCTTCGGGTGGGAAAGGCCGATCGTTCCCGTGCCGACGCTCCACGCTCTGGCCATGCGCTTCCCGCTGGAGGGGACGACGGTCTGCCCGGTGCTGGATGCGCGCAGGAAAGAGGTCTACGCGGGATTCTTCCGGTGGGAAGGGGGGATCTGCCTCCGGACGGCCCCGGATACTGCGCTTCCCCCCGAGGAGCTTCCCGGACGGCTTCCCCCGGGACCGGTCCTCTTCTGCGGGGACGGAACGGTCCCGTACGGAGAAGGTTTGCGGGAAGCGCTCGGGGAGCGCGCCCTGTTCCCCCCCCCCGGGGAGGGTCTGCCCAGGGCCTCCGCCGTGGGCCGCCTGGCGCTCCTCCTTCTCGGGGAAGGGAAGGGGGCGCATCCCCGGGACGTCGTTCCCGCCTACCTGCGCCCTTCCGAGGCGGAGCGGAAGCGCCCTTGAATTGACAATTGATCGCCCTCTGTTAGACTGGGAAATCATTTCGAATCCGGAGGCGCCGATGGGGGGGAGCCAGAATGCCAAGATGGCTGCACTTGTCGAAAAAGATGCGGAATTCAAGGCCCTGGTCCAGGAGCACCGGATGCTGGACGAGAAGCTGAAGGAATTCGAGAAGAAGGTCTACCTGACTCCGGACGAGGAAGTCGAGCGGAAGCGGCTGCAGAAGCTCAAGCTGGCGAAGAAGGACAGGATCGCGCAGAAGCTTTCCGGACACTAAGGCCAACCGGGGAAGCCTCCCGACGGCGGACCTCGGCGCAATCCGGCCGTGGAAACGCCGCGTCGGGAAGATCCCGGCGGGCGCATCCCCCGGGGGACGAGAGGTCCCGGAGGGAGTCTTTTATTTTCGGGCGCCCAACAGAGAAGGTCGGATGCGAAGCGACCGGACGAAAAAGGGATTGGAGCGGATGCCCCACCGGGCGCTCTATTGCGCCGCGGGGGTCCCGCAGGCCGCGATGGGGAAACCGTTCCTCGGGGTGGCGACCTCGTTCACCGACCTGGTCCCGGGCCATGTCGGGATGCGCTCGCTCGAGCGGGTCGTGGAGAGCGGGGTCCACGCCGCGGGGGGATATCCGTTCCTGTTCGGCGTTCCCGCGATCTGCGACGGGATCGCGATGGGGCACAGGGGGATGCACTACTCCCTTCCCCTGCGGGAGCTGGTCGCGGACATGGTCGAGTCGGTCGCGGAGGCGCACGCGCTCGACGGTCTGGTCCTGCTGACCAACTGTGACAAGATCACCCCGGGGATGCTGATGGCCGCCGCGCGGCTGGACATCCCCTGCATCGTCCTGACGGCCGGGCCGATGCTGTCGGGCCGGATGGGGAACCGGCGCCTGTCGCTGGTCAGCGACACCTTCGAGGCGGTGGGCCGGTTCCAGCGGGGGGAGATCGACCAGGCGATGCTGTCCCGGCTCGAGGCGGAGGCCTGCCCGGGAGAAGGGTCCTGCCAGGGGCTCTACACCGCGAACACGATGGCCTGCCTCACCGAGACGCTCGGGATGTCGCTGCCCGGCTGCGCGACCGCGCTGGCGGGGATGTCCCGGAAGCGGCACATCGGGTACGAGACCGGGGTGCGGATCGTGGAGCTGGTGCGGAAGGGGGTGACCCCCCGGAAGATCCTGACCCAGGCCGCCTTCCGCAACGCCATCCGGGTCGATCTCGCGCTGGGCGGCTCCTCGAATTCGGTGCTGCACCTTCTGGCGATCGCCCACGAGGCGGGGGTGAACCTTCCGCTGTCGGAGTTCGACCGGCTTTCGCGGGAGACGCCGCAGCTCACCACCGTAACCCCCGCGGGGCCGCATATGATGGAGGACATCGAGTTCTCCGGGGGGATCCCGGCGGTCCTGAACCGCCTGCTCCCCGTGCTGCAGAGGAACCCGACCGTTTCGGGAAAGGACATCACCGCGATCGCCCGCAAGGGGAAGGTGCTCGACGACGGAATCATCCGGAAGGTCTCCGCCCCGGTCCGGAAGGAGGGGGGGATCGCGATCCTGACCGGGAGCCTCGCGCCGGGAGGCTGCGTGGTGAAGCAGTCGGGAGTGGATCCCTCCATGTTCACCTTCCGGGGGACGGCGAAGGTGTTCGACTCCGAGGAGGCCGCGATGGCGGCGATCATGGGGGGAAAGATCCGGCCCGGGATGGTGGTGGTCATCCGGTACGAAGGCCCGAAGGGCGGCCCGGGGATGCGCGAAATGCTCTCCCCCACCTCCGCGATCGTGGGGATGGGGCTGGGGACGAAGGTGGCGCTGGTCACCGACGGGCGTTTTTCCGGTGGGACCCACGGACCCTGCATCGGGCATGTCTCCCCCGAGGCGATGGAGGGGGGGGCGATCGCCTTCGTGCGGGACGGGGACGGGATCACGCTGGACATCCCGAGGCGGCGCCTCGCGCTGGAGGTCTCCGCCGCCGAGATCGCGAAACGGAAACGAAGCTGGAAGGCGCCCCCGCCGAAGATCCGCACCGGGTACCTCGCGAGGTACGCGAAGGCGGTGACGTCGGCGGGCACCGGCGCCGTGACGACGTAGGAGTCGCAGGGAGGACGCCGTGAAGATGACCGGAGCGGAAATATTCGTCAAGTCGCTGGAGGAGCTGGGCGTGGACGTCGTCTTCGGGTACCCCGGGGGGGCGGTCCTGAACATCTACGACGCCCTCTTTCAGAACACGAAGGTCCGCCACCTGCTCGTCCGGCACGAGCAGGGGGCCGTGCACATGGCCGACGGGTATGCCCGGGCGTCGGGGAAGACCGGCGTCTGCCTGGTGACCTCGGGGCCGGGGGCGACCAACACCGTGACGGGGATCGCCACGGCCTACATGGATTCGGTCCCTCTGGTCGTGTTCACCGGGCAGGTTCCGACGCTGATGATCGGGAACGACGCCTTCCAGGAGGCCGACATCGTCGGGATCACCCGCCCCTGCACGAAGCACAACTACCTGGTCAAGGAGGCCCGCGACCTGGCGCGCATCGTCCGGGAGGCCTTCTTCATCGCCTCCACCGGGCGCCCGGGGCCGGTCCTGGTGGACCTTCCCAAGGATGTCCTGGCCGGGATGGCGGAGTATGCCTTCCCGAAGGCGGTCAAGCTTCGCGGGTACCACCCGAACTACGAGGGGCACCAGAAGCAGGTGGAGAGTGCGATCCGGATGATCCTCGAGAAGGAGCGCCCCGTGGCCTACACGGGAGGGGGGGTCATCCTCTCGGAGTCCTCGGAGCTTCTCACGGAGTTCGCCCACATCCTGGGGCTTCCGGTCACCACCACGCTGATGGGGTTGGGCGGGTTCCCGGGGACCGACCCGCTGTCGCTGGGGATGCTCGGGATGCACGGAACCTTCCGGGCGAACATGGCGATCTCGAACAGCGACGTGATCGTGGGGCTCGGGGCGAGGTTCGACGACCGGGTGACCGGGAAGATCGACGAATTCGCCCCCCACGCGAAGATCATCCACGTCGACATCGACCCGACCTCCATCCAGAAGAACGTCCCCGTCCACATCCCGATCGTGGGGGACCTGAAGGACGTGCTGAAAAAGATGATCACGCTCGTCAAGGGGACCAAGGAGGCGGCGAAGTTCCGGAAGAAGATCGCCCCCTGGCGGGAGCAGATCGAGTCCTGGAAGGCGACCCACCCGCTCGCCTACAAGCAGGGGAAGGGGAAGATCAAGCCGCAGTACGTGGTCGAGGAGGTCTACCGGCTCACGAAGGGGAAGGCGGTCATCGCGACCGAGGTGGGGCAGAACCAGATGTTCGCCGCCCAGTACTATCTCTTCGACAAGCCGCGGACCTTCCTCTCCTCGGGCGGGTTGGGGACGATGGGCTACGGGCTTCCGGCCGCGATCGGCGCCCAGGTGGCGCTGCCCGACCGGCAGGTCATCGACATCGCCGGCGACGGCAGCATCCAGATGAACATCCAGGAGCTGGCCACGGCGGTGCAGTACCGCCTTCCCGTCAAGGTCGTGATCCTGAACAACGGCACCCTGGGGATGGTTCGCCAGTGGCAGGAGCTCTTCTTCCAGGGAAAATATTCGCAGACCTGCCTCCCGCAGATCCCGGACTTCGTCCGGCTCGCGGAGGCCTACGGCGCCTACGGCTTCCGGGCCACCAAATCCGAGGAGGTGACCCGGGTGCTGGAGAAGGGGTTCGCCGCCCCGGGCCCGACCCTGATCGACATCCTGACCGACCCGAACGAGATGGTCTACCCGATGGTGCCCGCGGGGGCGCCGTTGACCAAAATGCTGCTCGTGTGACACGGGCGGATCGCGAGGGGGAAACCGCGGAATGCGCCACACCATATCCGTGCTGGTGGAGAACGAGTTCGGGGTCTTAAGCCGCGTGTCCGGCCTCTTTTCCGGGAGGGGGTTCAACATCGAGTCGCTCTCGGTCGCGGAGACGATGGACCCGTCGGTCTCGCGGATGACGATCGTGACCAGCGGGAACGACCAGATCATCGAGCAGATCCTGAAGCAGCTGAACAAGCTGATCTCGGTGATCAAGGTGGTGGACCTCACCGGGGTCGACACCGTGGACCGGGAGCTCGTGCTGATCAAGGTGAACGCCGACCCGGAGACGAAGGCCGAGGTGCTGCGCCTCGTGGACATCTTCCGGGCGAAGATCGTGGATGTGGCTCCCCGCTGCTACACGATCGAGATGACCGGCGACGAGACGAAGATCAAGGCGCTGCTCCAGCTGCTGCGGCCGATCGGGATCCGGGAGATCGTGCGCACCGGGAAAGTGGCGATCGCCCGGGGAATGTAGGCGGGGCTCGGGAGGGGCGAAGGCAGGTCCGGATCGGCGGGGCCGATCCATCTCAGGGAGGCCAGGGAGGAAGGCAATGGTCAAGATCTACCGGGAGAAGGATGCGAAGCCTGGGGTGCTGAAGAAAAAGAGGATCGCGATCCTGGGGTACGGCAGCCAGGGGCATGCCCACGCGAACAACCTCAAGGAAAGCGGGATGGACGTCATCGTGGGAGAGCTCCCCGGCGGGGAGAACGCCGGGAAGGCGAAGAAGGCCGGCTTCGAGGTGTTCGACGCCGCGACCGCGACGGCGAAGGCCGACCTGGTCGTCATGCTCCTGCCGGACGAGCTGCAGGGGGACATCTACCGGAATTCGGTCGGGCCGAACCTGAAGAAGGGGGCCTACCTGATGTTCGCCCACGGGTTCAACATCCACTATGGGCAGGTCGTGCCTTCGCCCGACCTGAACGTCTTCATGGTGGCCCCGAAGGCGCCGGGACACCTGGTCCGGGCGCAGTACCAGAAGGGGGAGGGGGTCCCCGCCCTCATCGCCGTCCACCAGGATCCGGCGAAGAACAGCCGGGAGGTCGCGCTCGCCTACGCGGCGGCGATCGGATCCGCTCGGGCGGGGGTGATCGAGACCTCCTTCCGCGAGGAGACCGAGACGGACCTCTTCGGGGAGCAGGCGGTCCTCTGCGGCGGGGTCACGGCGCTGATCCTGGCCGGGTACGAGACGCTGGTGGAGGCCGGCTACGCCCCCGAGATGGCCTACTTCGAGTGCCTCCACGAGCTCAAGCTCATCGTGGACCTGATCTACGAGGGGGGCATCTCCACGATGCGCTATTCGGTCAGCAACACGGCGCAGTACGGCGACCTCACGAGGGGCCCGCGGGTCATCACGAAGGAGACCCGGGCCGAGATGAGGCGGATGCTCGAAGAGGTCCAGAACGGCTCCTTCGCCCGGGAGTGGATGCTGGAGAACCGGGCGAACCGCCCCGTATTCAACGCCCTCACCCGGCGGGGGGAGGAGCACCCGATCGAGGAGGTCGGGAGCCGCCTGCGCGCGTTGATGCCGTGGATCGCGAAGGGGCGGCTGGTCGACAGGACGAAGAACTGAACGGGGACCGCGGGCGCGCGAGATGGGGCGGGAACGGCAGGGCCGGGGCGGCGGCATGATCGCCCCGGAGGGGGTCCCCTTTCTCCTGGCCGGGGCCCTCCTGACGCTCGTCGCCGGACTCCTGTGGCCGAAACTCCTGCCCGTCACCCTGGCCGGGATCCTGCTCACGGGGTTCGTCGGCTGGTTCTTCCGGAACCCGGACCGGACCCCTCCTTCCGTTCCCGGTTCCGTGATCTCCCCGGCCGATGGTAGTATAGTGTATTGCGGCGAAGTCCCGCCGGGGCGGTACTTCGACGAGCCGGGGAAGCAGGTGAGCGTGTTCATGTCGGTCTTGGACGTCCACGTGAACCGGGCCCCGGTGGACGGGAAGGTGCTCGCCGTGCGCTACCACCCGGGGAAGTTCCTGGTGGCCAGCGTCGACAAGGCCTCCCTGGAGAACGAGCAGAACGGGGTCCTGATCGAGACCCCCGCGGGACAGCGGGTCGCCTACGTGCAGATCGCGGGGCTGATCGCCCGGCGGGTGGTCTGCGACCTTTCCGAGGGGGATTCGGTCCGGCAGGGCCAGAGGGTGGGAATGATCCGCTTCGGGTCGCGTGTGGACCTCCTGATGCCGGCTTCGGCCGAGCTCCGGGTCCGGAAGGGGGACCGGGTGCGGGCCGGGGAGACGGTGGTGGGGGTGCTGCGGTGAGGAGAAGGGAGCGCCGGACGGACGGGATCGGCCGCGGGATCTACATCCTGCCCAACCTGATCACGTCGGGCTCGCTGTTCGCCGGGTTCTACTCGATCGCGGCGACCTATACCGGGCAGTTTGAGCGGGCGGCGACCGCGATCCTCATCGGGGTCGTGCTGGACGGGCTCGACGGCCGGGTCGCCCGGATGACCCGGACCACCACGCAGTTCGGGGTGGAATACGACTCCCTGGCCGACCTGGTCTCCTTCGGGGTCGCGCCGGCCTTCCTGGTCTACGGGTGGGCCCTCTCCCGCTTCGGGCGGTGGGGCTGGCTCGCGGCCTTCCTCTACCTGATCTGCGGGGCGCTGCGCCTGGCCCGGTTCAACGTGCAGGTGAGCACGGTCGAGAAGGGGCACTTCAAGGGGCTGCCGATCCCGGCCGCCGCGACCTTCGTCGCGTCGATGATCCTGCTCTTCTACTATTTCGGGGGGTCGGGCGGGTTCAAGCACGTCGCGGTGCTGCTGACCATCTACGTGCTGGCCTTCCTGATGATCAGCACCGTCAGGTTCCACAGCTTCAAGGACCTCGAACCGTTCCGGCGCAGGCCGTTCAACACGCTCGTCGTGTTCATTTTCCTCGCCCTCCTGCTGGCCGCCGAACCGCAGGTGATGATCTTCCTGTTCGCGTCGGGCTACATCCTCTCCGGGCCGGTGGGGGAGCTGGCGGGGGCGATCCGCAGGCGCCGGGAAAAACACCGGGAAAGCGAGAAGCGGATCCATGGGCATGACGCTCACCGAGAAGATCCTCGCGAGGCACGCGGGGAAGGACACCGTTGAACCGGGGGAGCTGATCCTCGCCGGGGTCGACCTGGCGCTCGGCAACGACGTCACCAGTCCCATCGCCATCGAGGCATTCCGGAAACTGGGAATCCGGGAAGTGTTCGACCGGGAGCGGATCGCCCTGGTCCCGGACCACTTCACCCCGAACAAGGACATCCGCTCGGCCGAGCAGGCCAAGACGATGCGGGAGTTCGCGAAAGAGTTCGGGATCGTCCATTACTTCGAGGTGGGGCGGATGGGGATCGAGCATGTCCTGCTGCCGGACGAGGGGCTGGTGGTTCCCGGCGATCTCGTGATCGGCGCCGACAGCCACACCTGCACCTACGGGGCCCTCTGCGCCTTTTCCACGGGGGTCGGCTCCACCGACCTCGCCGCCGCCATGATCTCGGGGGAGGTGTGGCTCAAGGTCCCCGAGTCGATGCGGGTCGTGCTGAACGGCCGGCCGGGGAAGTGGGTGGAGGGGAAGGACGTCATCCTCCACATCATCGGAAGGATCGGGGTGGACGGGGCCCTCTACCGGGCGATGGAGTATGCCGGGGACGGCCTTTCGGCCCTGCCGATGGCCTGGCGCTTCACCATCTCGAACATGGCGATCGAGGCGGGGGCGAAAAACGGGATCTTCCCCTTCGACGAAACGACCCGCGCCTATTCCGACGGGAGGGGCCGGCGACCCTATGCGGTCGTCGAGGCCGACCGGGACGCCCGCTACGCCGACGAGTTCTCCGTGGACCTGGGGGCGCTGGAGCCGCAGGTCGCCTTCCCCCACCTTCCGGAGAACACCCGCCCCCTCTCCCGGGTGGGGAACGTGCCGATCGACCAGGTGGTCGTCGGGTCCTGCACGAACGGCCGGATCGAGGACCTGCGCAGCGCGGCCGGCGTGCTGCGGGGGCGGAAGGTCCACGAGGGGGTGCGGATGCTGGTCTTTCCCGCGACCCAGGAGATCTATCTCCAGGCGATGCGGGAGGGGCTGATGGAGATCTTCGTGGAGGCCGGGGGGGTCTTCTCCACCCCCACCTGCGGCCCCTGCCTCGGCGGGCACATGGGGATCCTCGCCAAGGGCGAGCGGGCGGTCGCCACGACGAACCGCAATTTCGTGGGGCGGATGGGGCACCCCGAGAGCGAGGTCTACCTCGCGAACCCGGCGGTGGCCGCGGCGTCGGCGGTCCTCGGCCGGATCGGGAGTCCGGACGAGATCCGCTGACGAGGAGAGCGCATGGAGCTGCAAGGCAAGGCGTGGAAGTACGGGGACGACGTGGACACCGACGTCATCATCCCGGCGCGGTATCTGAACACCACCGACCCCGCGGAGCTGGCGCGCCACTGCATGGAGGACATCGACCCGGGGTTCGCGTCGAAGGTCTCTCCGGGGGACATCCTCGTGGCGGGGAAGAACTTCGGGTGCGGCTCCTCCCGGGAGCATGCCCCCATCGCGATCAAGGCCTGCGGGGTCGCCGCGGTGGTCGCCCGATCCTTCGCGCGGATCTTCTACCGGAACGCCTTCAACATGGGGCTCCCGATCTTCGAGGCCCCCCAGGCGGTCGACGCGATCGAGGCGGGGGACCTGCTCTCGATCGACATGCGGGCGGGGACGCTCCGGAACCGGACGAAGGGGACGGAGTACCGGATCGTCCCGGTCCCCCCCTTCATGCAGGAGCTGGTCTCGGCGGGGGGGCTGTTGAACTACACGGTCGCCCGGAGGAAGGGGGCCTCTTCGCGATGAAAAAAATCTGCGTCTTTCCCGGGGACGGGATCGGCCCGGAGGTGGCGCGGGAAGCGCTCTCCGTGCTGCGGACGGTCGAGGAGCTGCACGGGAGGAAGCTCTTCGAGTGCGAGGAGGAGCTGCTGGGGGGAGCTTCCTACGACGCGCACGGCGTCCCGATGACCGAGCGGGCGCTCCGGCTCGCCGCCTCCTCCGACGCCGTCCTCCTCGGGGCGGTCGGGGGGCCGAAGTGGGACTCCCTGCCGTTCGAGGTGCGGCCCGAGAGAGCGCTGCTCGGACTCCGGAAGCAGCTCGGGCTCTTCGCGAACCTGCGCCCCGCGAAGGTGTACGGTCCGCTGCTCGACGCCTCGCCCCTGCGGCGGGAGCTGGTGGAGGGGATCGATCTCCTGGTCGTGCGCGAGCTGACCGGAGGGATCTACTTCGGGGAGCCGCGCGGGGTGCGGATGATCGACGGCGTCGAGACGGGGATCAACACCTTGGTGTACACCCGCCCCGAGATCGAGCGGGTCGCGCGGGTCGCCTTCGAGCTGGCACGCAAGCGGAAGAGGCAGGTGACCTCCGTCGACAAGTCGAACGTCCTGGAGGCGACCGAGCTCTGGAGGAGAGTCGTCTCCGAGGTGCACGAGCGGGAGTTCCGAGACGTCGGCCTCTCCCACATGCTGGTGGACAACTGCGCGATGCAGCTGATCCGCCGGCCGGGGCAGTTCGACGTGATCGTGACCACGAACCTCTTCGGGGACATCCTGACGGACGAGGCGTCGATGATCACCGGGTCGATCGGGATGCTCCCCTCGGCCTCGCTGGGGGGGGCGGTCGGCCTCTACGAGCCGATCCACGGGAGCGCCCCGGACATCGCGGGGAAGGGAGTGGCAAACCCACTGGCCGCGATACTTTCCGTGGCGATGATGCTAGAATACACGCTTGCCATGTCCGGGGAGGCGGGCCGGATCGAGCGGGCGGTGGAGCGGGTGCTCGCCGAGGGGTACCGGACCGCGGACATTTACCGGGAGGGCCCGGGGATCCGGCGGGTGGGCACGGAGGAGATCGGCGAACAGGTGCGGCGAATTCTACGGACGAGCGGATGACGCGAGGTGCATCGATGAGCGGGAAACGGTACAACGTGGCGGTGGCCGGCGCGACCGGCGCGGTGGGGGAAGTGATGCTCCAGGTGCTGGAACAGCGGAAGTTCCCGATGGGGAATCTCCGCCTCCTGGCCTCGGAGAGATCGGTCGGCAAACGTCTCCGGTTCCGGGGCGAGGAGGTCCCGGTCGAGCTCCTCCAGAAGAGCGCGTTCCAGGGGATCGACATCGCCCTCTTCTCGGCGGGGGCGTCCCGGAGCAAGGAGTTCGCCCAGGCGGCCTGGGAGGCGGGAGCCGTGGTGGTCGACAACTCCTCCGCCTTCCGGATGGAGCCCGGTATCCCCCTGGTGGTCCCGGAGATCAACCCGGAGGCGGTCGCACAGTACCGGAACCGCGGGATCGTCGCGAACCCGAACTGCACGACGATCATCACGATCATGCCGCTGAAGCCGCTGCACGACTTCGGAACGCTCCGGCGGGTGGTGGCCTCCTCCTATCAGGCGACCTCGGGAGCGGGGGCCAAGGCGATGGCGGAGCTCGTCAGCCAGACGAAGGCCTTCACGTACGGGGAGAAGATGGAGATCTCGGCCTTCAAGCACCAGATCGCCTTCAACGTGATCCCCCACATCGACGCCTTCCTGGACAACGGCTACACGAAGGAAGAGATGAAGATGACGAACGAGGGGCGGAAGATCCTGGGGATCCCCGACCTGCGGGTGACCTGCACCACCGTCCGGGTGCCGGTGCTGACGGCCCACTCGATCTCGGTGAACGCCCAGTTCGAGAGGAAGATCACCCGGGAGAAGGCGCGCGAGCTGATCGCGATGTTCCCGGGGTGCCAGGTGATGGACGACCCGGCGGCCAACGTCTACCCGATGCCGCTGTTCTGCGCGGGGAAGGACGACTGCTACGTCGGGAGGATCCGGGAGGACGAAAGCGCGGAGAACTGCCTGAACTTCTGGGTCTGCGGGGACCAGCTCCGCAAGGGGGCGGCTCTGAACGCCGTCCAGATCATGGAGGTTCTGGCCGCGAAGCACCTGCGGCCCGCCCACGCGTAAGCGCCGCGGGCGGACCGGACCGGTTCGGCGCACCGGGAGCGGTGGGACACCCCGCTCCCGGTCGTCTTTGGTCCTCCGGCACCAGATGTTGCGAGGACGCCGGTACCGGCTCCGCAGCCTCCTCCTTCGCTGCTCACGCTGCTACGGAGGACAAGTCGGAGGGGGGCTTCGTTCGTGGCTCGCCTTAAGATACGCACGCTTTGGCTGCGCTTTACCTCACTCCGCCCACCCTCCTACGGCTGCTCCGCCGGCGACACGGGACCCGCTGCGCTGCGGGGGGAGTCCACGAGGCGGCGGGGACATTCCTGGTTTCTCCGGGATGCGGGAGAGGAGTGTCCCCACAACAAGGTGCCGGATCCGGCGAGCGAAACGGCAGCGAGCGGGCGCAGATCGCGAGCGTAGCCAAGGGGATTCCCCCCGCGAGCCAGGCGACCCGGACGGCAGCGCGATAACAACGGGGCGCCCCGTGGGCGCAGCCAGCCGAGGCGGCGGAGCACGTATCGGGCGCCACCGCGACGGGGCGTACCACCGGGCGAAGCCGCCTCCGGGAGCCCCCGGGCGGGAGCGCCAACCGGCAGGGGAGCCGGCCGGGCCGGGAGTGCCTACGGAATGATGCGGCGGATGAAGCTCACGATCGCGTACGACGGGACCGCCTACAGCGGTTTCCAGATGCAGCCGTACGGGCCGACGATCCAGTCGGTGATGGAGGAGGCGCTCGGCCGCCTGCTCCAGGAAAAGGTCCGGCTGCGTGCGGCGGGGAGGACCGACGCCGGCGTCCATGCCCGGGCGCAGGTGGTCGACTTTGCGGACGCCGGCCGCCGGGACGCGGAAACGATCCTGCGGGGAGGGAATGCCCTGCTTCCTCCGGACATCCGGATCCTCTCCGCCGAGGAGGTTCCCCCCTCCTTCGACGCCCGGGGCGACGCGAAGGCGAAGGAGTACCGGTACTTCCTACACCTGCACCCCGTCCCCTCCCCGTTCCTGCTGCGGTACGCCTGGCACCTGGGAAGGCCGCTGGACCTTCCGGCCATGCGGGAGGGGCTGGGGCACCTGGTGGGAGAGCACGACTTCTCCGCTTTCCGGGGGCAGGGCTGCACCGCGAAGCGCACGGTGCGGAAGATCTTCCGGGCGGAGCTCGATTCCCGTTCTTCCACACTCTGGGTCCTCTCGGTCACCGGAAGCGGCTTCCTGCGGCACATGGTCCGCGTCATCGCAGGCACCCTGGCGGAGGTGGGGACCGGGAGGATCGCCCCGGGGAAGGTGCCGTCGATCCTGGCCTCGGGGGACCGGAGGCAGGCCGGCCCCACCGCGCCTGCTCCCGGGTTGTTCCTGTGGCGCGTGGCGTACGGGGAGGATCCTTTTTCCCTTGACGCCGGAGGGGACGTGGGGTCTAATATCTTCTTTGATTTCGAGGGGGAAAGTTCGCACAGATGAAGACGACCGTATTTTTTACGAGAGAGCAGGCGGACCAGGTCTGGCACCTGGTCGATGCGAAGGACAAGGTGCTGGGCCGTATCGCCACCCGCGTGGCGGATCTCCTGCGGGGGAAGCACAAGCCGACCTTCACGCCAAACGCCGACATCGGGGATTTCGTCATCGTGGTGAACGCCGACAAGGTGCGGCTCACCGGGCGGAAAATGACGGGGAAAACCTACTACAGGCACTCCGGCTACATGGGGGGGCTCAAGGCGACCACCCCCGAGAAGGTGCTCTCGTCGAAGCACCCGGAGCGCCTGGTGGAATGGGCGGTGCGCGGCATGCTGCCGAAGACCCGCCTGGGGGACCGGCTCTTTACCAAGCTCAAGGTGTACGCGGGCCCGGACCATCCCCACGAGGCCCAGTGCCCCCGGCCCCTGAACGTAGCCGAATAGGAGACGAGATCGCGCCATGGCACAGCAGACGAAAGTGTACGCAACGGGAAAGCGCAAGACATCGGTCGCCCGGGTCTACCTGAGCCCCGGGAGCGGCCGGATCAGCGTGAACGGGCGGGATTTCGAGGAGTATTTCCCGGGCCTCGCACTCCGGGCGATCGTGGTGCAGCCGCTCGTGCTCACCGGGAGGCGCCAGAGCGTCGACGTGGCGGTGAACATCCGGGGAGGCGGTCCGGCGTCCCAGGCCGACTCCGTGAAGTACGGCATCGCCAGGGCGCTGCAGGTCGAGAACCCCGAGCTGCGTCCGGCGCTCAAGCGGGCCGGCTTCCTGACCCGGGACGCCCGGATCAAGGAGCGGAAGAAATACGGCCGCCCCGGGGCCCGCAAACGGTTCCAGTTCTCCAAGCGGTAATGCGCCGCGGGGCCGAGCGC